>JAICSR010000195.1 GCA_025936795.1 Ktedonobacterales bacterium
CACAGCCGCGCGATATTGCTCGCGACCGAGATCAGCCCATTCGCCGAGACGATCTGCTCTTCACCGACCAGCGAGGGGAGCAGCGCGCTCTCCGTTGGGCGGGTGAACTGCTCCAGGCAGGCCTCGACGAAGAGCGTCAGATAGACCAGCCAGACGAGATTCGCCGAGCGCAACAGCAGCAGTGGCGCCAGCAGCAGCGCCAGCAAGACGTTGCTGATGACCAGCGTGCGGCGCCGATCCCAGCGGTCCACCAGCACGCCCGCCACCGAGCCGAAGACGACCGAAGGGATCAGCGAGGCCAGTAGCGAGAGGCTGAGCACCGTGACCGAGTGTGTCAGCGCATAGAGCGCGATGGGCAGGCCAATTTGCAGCGTCCAGTCGCCGCTCAGCGAGACGAGGCCGCCCAGCCAGAGCAGCGAAAAGTCGCGGTGGCGCAGTGTCGCAAGCATGAGAAACCTCCAGGCAGGCGGGTATATTTCGCTTCGCGCCCCCTCCCCTGGCCCCTCCCCCCGCTGCGGCGGGAGAGGGGAATTCTGGCTCCCCTCGCCTTCTGGGAGGGGGGCCGAGGGTGAAGGTTCGACGCAGCGACAACGATCGAATCGGAGTCGGGATGAGTCGGGATGATAAGTGCGAATGGTGTGAGGAATGCAGTTGATAAGCGGCGGGCGACCGTCAGGGCGCGTCGGTCGTCTCGACATGCAGCAGCGCATAGGTCGTGGCGTCGGAGACGATGACGAGACGGTCGCCGCCGCCCACCGCCGCGAAGCCAGTCACGATGGCAGCGCGGTTGTCGCGCTCCACGAGCGTCAGCGGCAGTGAGCGCATGCGCGGATGGCGCCGCCAGAAGCGTTGCGCCTCGATGGTATCGAGCGCGAGATGCCAGGATGTCGAGTAGTCTACCAGGCCGCAATGTGTGCAATGACCGATGATACCATACGGCGCCTCATGGAAAATATCGCCAGTGAGATCGCCGGGGAAGCGGGCGGTGAACGTCACAGGGGCGCCGCAGTCGCAGGTTTGGTTTGCGCCCGCCAGCGCCGTTCGGTAGGCAGTAGCTAGCGTCAGGCAGTGGCGCGTGACGAGCGACTTCGGGCTGTTCACCTGCCGCACCAGGTCGCCATTTACGGCGCGGCCCGCCACCGCCATGCCACCGCACCCACCTGAGCAGTGGAAGGCGAACTCGCCTGTCTCGCGGTCCACACGGTAGCGCAGGTGACCCACACCGCAGAATGGACACCAGATGCGCGACTCGGTCCAGATAGGCGCGGCGGGCAACGTGAGGTCCAGCGCCTCAGCCTCAGCCCGCAGATCGCCGCTGAGGGCGCGCCGCAACGTCTGCCGTGCGCGATGCAGCCGTACTCGCACGGCGCCTTCAGAGAGGTCAAAGGTTCGCGCAAGCTCGCTGGTGGACATCGCGGCGCTGGCCAGGGTCAGCGCGCGGGTCGGCTCTGGCAGCGCGGCGAGCGCCTGTGAGAGCAACTCCTGCACTTCCGCCCGCTCCACCTGCGCCAGCGGATCATCCATATCTGCCGCGAATGCCTCGTCCAGCGAGGATTCGGCGGACTCGTCGCCATCGTCGGTGATGGGCACAGGCGCCAGGTGGGCGCGCTCGCGCCCGTGCGCGCGTAGCCAGCGCAGGCAGACATTGCGGGCGATGGCGCTGAGCCAGGCGCTCAGCCCCGCTGGCTCACGCAGGCGGTCGAGCAGACGCCAGGCCTCCAGCAGTGTCTCTTGCGCCAGGTCTTCGGCCACCTCGGCGCTGCCTGTCATCTGGCGGCACAAGCGCACCAGGCCCGGACGCTCGGCGGCCAGCGCGCGGCTCAGGTCATCTGCGCGCGCATCGCGCGCAGTGGCGTCGGCGATGGCAAGGCTCGACGACATACACGTCCTCACTCTCATCCTGATGGCTGCGCGCCCGTCGCGCGCCCTTCAGTCTCCTCATCGCGTTGACGAGAGCAGGTGTTACGCAAATTTTTCGCGCCGCCGCTATCAGACGCCACATGGGTCGCTGGCGCGTCACTCGAAGTCAGCGCGCACCGGCATGTGATCGGAGGCCAGGAT
Organism: Ktedonobacterales bacterium; assembly: GCA_025936795.1. GTDB lineage: Bacteria > Chloroflexota > Ktedonobacteria > Ktedonobacterales > JADMIN01 > JAKAIY01. The sequence goes on from JAICSR010000195.1 coordinate 2,062, forward strand.
GACCAGCGGACTCTCGACGCGGTCGCAGTAGACCGCGCGCTGCGCCAGCGCAGGTGAGGCAAAGATGTAGTCTATGCGCACAACCGGCGTGGGCGTCTTGGTGGTGTAGCCTGGCTCGCCAGGACGCATCTGCCGATAGATGTCCACATAGCCCGCCGCCAGCAGCGGAGGAATGGCCAGCCGGGGCGGCGCATAGGCCCGCTGGGCGAACGCCGCATCCTCCTCGGAGAACTCGAAGTCGGACGTGAAGTGGTCCGCCGGACTGAGCGCATTGAAGTCGCCCAGCAGCAGGCGCAGCTCGCCACCAGTGGGACCGCCCGCCGGGCCGATCAGCCGCAGCAACGCCTCCACCTCCACCTCGCGCTTGGCCTCCTGGCCAATGTTCGGCTTGAGGTGGGTGGTGATGATGCGCAGCGGTTGGCCCTCCCACTGCGTCTCGACCTCCAGCGCGGCTTTCTCGAACTCTGGCGGGCGATGATTCACGCTGCGCGTGACTGGCAGCCGCGTCAGCAGCGCCACATGAAAGTCGCTGTTCGCCTCACCGAAGATCAATTGCATCTCCAGATCGCGCGCCAGCGAGGCGACATGCTCGTGGACGTTCGCTTCCTGGATGGCGACGACATCAGGGTTTTGACTGCGAATGATGTCGCGAATAAACGGCAATCGCTCCTCGCCGCCCAGGAGAATATTGTAGGTCAGCGCTCGCAGCGGCATACGTCGCTCTCCTCCCTGTCAGGTCTCGCTTGCGCTCACGTTGACATGCGGCTGGCGGTTGAAACCGCGCCTGAAGGCGGCCTGTGGGCCGCCACAAGACCCGCCCGCGCGGGTCCAAATCGGGTATCTAGCTGGCGGCGTAGCGTTAGCCGCCACGCTGACTCCCGCTGGGCGCGTCTGGCCGCATGATGAGGCAGGTCGAGGTGGCGTGTGCGTAGAGCTTACCATCTGGGCCAGTCAGCCGCGCCTCCGCCAGCGCGATTTGACGCCCGAAGTGTAACACAGTTCCCTCGCCAGCGACCACGCCCATTCCGCTGCGCAGCGGTCGCACGTAGTTGATCTTCAGTTCGATTGTCGTGTAGGCCACGCCAGCGGGCGCAAGCGTCTGCACCGCACAGCCAATCGCCGAGTCGAGCAGCGTGGCGGCCAGCCCACCATGCACGACGCCAATCGGATTATAGTGATACTCCGCTGGCTCGACGGTAAAGACCACGCGACCCTCTTCGACCGTCTCAAGCGTCATGCCCATCAGCTCAGCGATCGGCGGGGGTGGCAGTTCGCCTGCGCGGATGGCGCGCAGAAACTCAATGCCGCTCATGCCGCGCCGGGCGGCTTCATTGAGCGCCGCGAACGGATCATCCCAATGGACGATCCGCTCGCGCCGGTCTGGCTGGGTATCGGTCATGTCATGCTCCCTCGCTCGCTATGATGCTACGCCCGCTACCCAACCATTACCAGCCAGGGGCCGCCGTCTTGCGCCCCGCCAGCCGCCAGCGCCAGCCCTCTTCCTGCGCGCCGCCTGCCGCATCGCGCCGCCTGGCGGCATGCGCCGTCGCGTTGTCGCGCGCGAGCAGCGCCGCCACCAGCGCCGCCACCTGCTCATCCGCCAGCGCTGCGCCATCGGACGTGGTGGGCGCCTGTTCAGCGAATGCCTCAGGGCGCCATTCCTCGGCGATGAAATCGGTGGAGAAGTCGCCCGCGAGGAAGCGCGGCTGGCGGGTCAGCCACTGCGCGAAGGGAATCGTCGTTCGCACGCCAGCGATCACATACTCGTCGAGCGCGCGGCGCAGGCGCGCAATCGCCTCGTCGCGGTCCTCGCCCCAGCAGATCAGCTTGGCCAGCAGCGGATCATAGAATAGCGGGATGCGCATGCCCTGATAGAGGCCGCTATCCATCCGGACGCCTGGCCCGGCGGGATCGTGCAACGCCTCGACCGAGCCGGCCGCTGGCAGGAACTTATTGAATGGGTCCTCCGCCGAGATGCGCGCCTCGATGGCATGCCCCCGGAAGACGACATCCTCCTGGCGCACGCTCAGCGGTAGCCCCGCCGCCACACGCAACTGCTCGCGCACCAGATCGAGGCCAGTGCGCCACTCTGTCACCGGATGTTCCACCTGAAGCCGCGCATTGACCTCCAGGAAGTAGAACTGGCCGTCGGCGCCTAGCAAGAACTCCGCTGTACCCGCGTTGGTGTAGCCAACCGACTTGGCCAGGCGCACTGCAGAATCGAGCAGGCGTGCGCGCGTGGCCTCATCGAGCGCGGGTGAGGGTGATTCTTCGATCAGCTTCTGGTGGCGCCGCTGGATCGAGCATTCGCGCTCGCCCAGGTGAATCACATTGCCAAACTGGTCGCCGAAGAGCTGCACCTCGATGTGGCGCGCGGGCGTCACCGCCTTCTCGATGTAGACCGTTGGGTCGCCAAATGCGCTCTGCGCCTCGCTCTGCGCCAGCCGCAACGACGCCGCCAACTCATCGGGCTGGTGGACGAAGCGGATGCCCTTGCCGCCACCACCCGACGCCGCCTTCAGTAGCACGGGGTAGCCGATGCGCTGGGCAAGGTCCAGCGCCTGCGCGGCGTCCTCCAGCCCCGTATCGTAGCCCGGCGTCACGGGGACATTCGCCGCCTTCGCCTTGCGCCGCGCCGCCGTCTTCTCGCCCATCTCGCGCATCAGCCGCGCGCTTGGCCCGACGAAGATGATGCCTGCCGCTTCGCAGGCGTCCGCGAACAGCGGATTCTCGGAGAGGAAGCCGTAGCCGGGGTGAATCGCCTGCGCGCTGGTCTGCTGCGCCGCCGCGATGATCTTCTCGATGCTGAGATAGCTCTCGGACGCGGGCGCCGGGCCGATTCGCACAGCCTCATCGGCCATGCGCACATGCAGCGCGTCGCGGTCGGCGTCGCTGTAGACCGCGACGGAGCCTAGCCCCAGGTCACGGCAGGCGCGAATGACGCGCAACGCAATCACGCCACGATTGGCGATCAACACCTTCGTAAACGGAAAGCGCTCAGCGCCTTTTGCTTGGCTAGCTGGTCGCGTGGCGCGTGTGGAACTCTTTGACATCGTCGTCTCCGGGCGGACTGGTAGGCGTAAGCGGGTGATCGTCGTCGCGGGCTGGCGAGCGCAGTGGCGAGCGCAACCCGCCGCCAGTATACCACCGCGCCTGGCTAGAGGCGCCGCGTCCCTCGCGCTGGCAGGCTCCGGCGGGTAAACCCACGTCTACGGCCTGCGGGCCGAACCCAGCCTGCGGAGGCAGGCTTTGCGGCGACCCGCAGGTCGCCCATAGGCGCGGCTTCAGCCGCCAGCCGAGCCACAGGTGAGGCCGCAACGCGGTACAATGGCGCATGCCGAATCATCGCAGGAGCCAGAGGATGCCGCCAGCCATGCCCAACAACAACGACGACTTCGCCGACGCCGAGCTGCCACCCGTCGCTCAGCCGCCGCAGCATGTCTTTGTCGGCCCGCCTGCCGATGAACGGCGCACGGTAGATGAGCCGCGCCTGCCCGGCTCGAAGTATTACACGTTGCGCTACCTGCTGAATGCGCTGCTGGCCGAGGGCGAGAGCCTGGTGGAGGCGCCAGCGCTGAGCGATGACACAGCGGTGTTGGTACGCGCGGTTCGCGCGCTAGGCGGCGCAGCCCGCTGGGAGCATGGTGGCGCGGTCGAGAAGGCGGGCGCTGGCGGCTGGAATCTGCGTGTGGTGGGGGTTGGCGGGCGACCACAGCGCCCTGCGGATGGTGTCCTGCGCATGGGGAATGCGGGCGCGGCGCTGCGGCTGCTGCTGGGCGTTGGCGCGTTGCTGCCAGATGCGCGCTTCGAGACGGATCATCCTGACTCACTTGGTCGCCGACCCAACGCCGATCTGCTCGACGCGCTACGCTCGCTGGGTATCGCCGTCACGGCGCGCGAGCCGGGCGGGCTGCTGCCGATTACGCTGGCGGGTGGCCCTCCGCGTGGCGGCGCGGTGGCTGTCTCAGGCCGCAACAGTTCGCAATATCTCAGCGCGCTGCTCTATCTCGCGCCACTCCTGCCAGATGGCCTGCGGATCAGCGTCGTAGATGGGCTGCGCTCGCAGCCGCTTGTGCGCGCGACCCTGCGCGCGCTGGCCGCCGCCGGAATCACCATCGAGGCGGCGCCCGACCTGCTCAGTTTTCACGTCACGGGCAGGCAGCGTTTCCAGCCGCGCCAGTACGCTTGCCCCGGCGACACGCCCTCAGCGGCGGCGCTGATTGCCGCGTCTGTCGCGCTGGGCGCCCCGCTGAGCCTCAGTGGGCTGGCCGCACACGATGACGACCTGCGCGCGCTGCTGGCGGCCTGCGACACACTCGGCCTGCCACTGACCAGCCGCCCAACCGAGGCCGATCCCGCCGCGTCGCTCACGCTCCCTGGCGGCCCAGCGACGCTGCGGCCCGGCTGGCATGCGTTTACCCGGCGCATCAACGGCGACGCGATCATAGACAGCGTTCCAGCGCTGGTCGCGCTGGCCTGCTTCATTCCTGGCGAGACACGGTTTGAGCAGGTGGCGACGCTGCGGCTGAAGGAGAGCGACCGCATTGAGGACCTCTGCGCCGAGTTCGCACGCGCTGGAGCCGATGTGACGCCGCTGCCCGACGCTATCATCGTGCGTGGGCGGCCTGGCGCCATCTCCGGCGGCGTGACGGTCTCCGCGCACGATGATCACCGGCTGGCGCAGGCGCTCGCCATCCTCGCCACACGCTGCCAGCGCGGCCTCACCATCGTCGGAGCCAACGCCGTGGCCAAGAGCTATCCCTGGTTCTTCGACGATCTGCACGCGCTGGGAGCGGATGTGCGCTGAGATGGCCAGTGTGCGCTCACGCCAACAGCGCCCGGCGGGTGAACCCGCAGCTATGTGGCCCCACGGGCGGCAAAGGCCGCCTGCGCAGCCTGGGACGCGGCGCGTTCCTAGCCTGCGCAGGCAGGCTTTGCGGCGACCCGCAGGGCGCCCATAGGCGCGGGTTTAACCGCCAGCCAGGCTACTGCTGCACGCCGACGGAGGCTGGCTGCTTGGTCGCGGGAGTCGTCGTGGTGAGGACGGGCGCCGTCCACTTGACGACAGCGGCGGCCCAGGTCAGGCCAGCGCCGAATGCGACCATGCCGAGATGCTGGCCCTGCTGCACACGCCCCTGCTCGATCGCCTCGCAGAGCGCGATGGGGACGGCGGCGGCGGAGGTGTTGCCGTAGTGTTCGATGTTGACGAAGACCTTTTCGGGAGGCAGACCCAGACGCTTCGAGGCAGATTCGATGATGCGCAGGTTGGCCTGATGCGGGATGAATAAGTCCATGTCTTCGGCGGTCATACCGGCGTGGCTCAGCGCCTCTTCCATCGCCGTTCCCATGATCCTGGTCGCGAACTTGAAGACCTCGCCGCCCTGCATG
>JAICSR010000100.1 GCA_025936795.1 Ktedonobacterales bacterium
AAGGTCATCTGCTCGCGCAGCTCTTTCGGCAGTTCTTCCAGATCATATTCGTTGCGCTTGGGCAAGATGATCGTGGTGATGCCGGCGCGATTGGCGGCCAACACCTTCTCCTTCAGTCCGCCGATCGGCAGCACCTTGCCGCGCAGGCTGATCTCACCAGTCATCGCGACATCGGAGCGCGCTTTGCGCCCCGTCACGAGCGAGGTGATAGCGGTGGTCATCGTCACGCCTGCTGAGGGGCCATCTTTGGGAATGGCGCCCTCTGGCACATGGATGTGGAAGGACTTGCTGTCAAAGACGCGCGGGTCAATACCAAGCGCCTGCGCGTTCGAGCGCACGTAGGTGAGCGCTGCCTGCGCCGACTCCTTCATCACGTCGCCAAGCTGGCCCGTCAGCAGCAGTTGGTTGTCGCGGCTGGGCATCATCGCAGCTTCGATGAACATGATGTCGCCTCCGGAGGGTGTCCACGCGAGGCCCGTCACCACGCCGGGGCGGTCAATGCGCTCCGCCGCCTCGGCGAAGTAGCGCTGGCGTCCCAGATACTCGCGCAGCATGTCTGGGGTCACGGTACGTGGGCCAGGCGCCCCCTCGGCGATCTGGCGCGCCACTTTGCGGCAGAGCGCGCCAATCTCGCGCTCCAGATTGCGCACGCCTGCCTCGCGCGTATAGTTGCGAATGACGGCGATCACGGTCTCATCAGGCAACACGATCTCATCCTCGGTCAGGCCGTTGGCGCGAATCTGCTTGGGCAGCAGATAGCGCCGCGCGATATGCAGCTTCTCCTCCTCGGTATAGCCTGCCAGCTCCAGAATCTCCATGCGGTCGCGTAGCGGCGCTGGGATTGGATCGAGCGCGTTAGCGGTCGCGATGAACATCACTTTCGAGAGATCGAACGGCAGATCGAGGTAGTTGTCGCGGAAGGAGAAGTTCTGCTCCGGGTCGAGCACCTCCAGCATCGCGGAGGAGGGGTCGCCACGCCAGTCCGCCGAGAGCTTATCCACCTCGTCGAGCATGAAGACAGGGTCATTGGTTCCAGCGCGACGCAACGACTGGAGAATGCGGCCCGGCATGGCGCCGATGTAGGTGCGGCGATGGCCGCGAATCTCGGCCTCATCATGCACGCCGCCCAGCGAGAGGCGCACGAACTCGCGCCCCAGCGCCCGCGCGATGGACTGCCCCAGCGAGGTCTTGCCCACGCCGGGAGGCCCGACGAAGCAGAGAATTGGCTCGCGATTGACCGCGCGCTCCGCCGCCGTGTTGTCTGGCGGCGGCGCAGGTGTCTCCTCACCCTCGGCGGGCGTCGCCGTCCTGGCGGCGGCTTCGGCCTCGGCCTGGGCGCGCTCGGCGGCCTCGCGCTGCCGATCTTCTTTCAAGCGGCGCACCGAGAGGTATTCGAGGATGCGATCTTTGATCTTCTCCAGGTCGTAGTGGTCCTGGTCGAGCACCTCGCGCGCGTGCGCCACGTCTATCGGCTTGCCCGTGCTCTTGGTCCACGGCAGCGAGATCAGCAGTTCCAGGTAGGTGCGAATGACCGAATATTCAGGCGAGGCGCTGGGAATCTTCTCCAGCCGCGAGAGTTCGCGCTGGGCTTCTTTGCGCGCCTCGTCGTTCATGTTGGCCTGCTCGATCTTGTCGCGCAGCTCGTTGATCGTGGCGGCCTCTTCGCTCTCCTCGCCCAACTCCTTCTGGATGGCCTTCAACTGCTCGCGCAGGATGTACTCGCGCTGGACTTTGCCCATCTCCTCCTGGGCCTCGCTCTGAATCTTCTTGCCAAGCTCCAGCACCTCCAACTCGCGCGTCAGGAAGTTAGTCACACGGTCCAGCTTCTCGCGGATGGAGTCCATCTCCAGCAGTTCCTGGCGCAGCTCGAGGTCCATCTGCGCGTTGCCAGCGATCAGGTAGACGATCTGGCGCGGGTCATCGAGATTCATGACCGCCATCGCCAGCTGATCGGGCAGGTACTGCACCAGATTGACCAACCGCTGGAAGAGATCAATCGCCGTGCGCGTGCGCGCCTCGATCTCGACGCCATCTTCGGTGATCTCAGGCAGCCGCCGCACATGCGCCTTGAGGAATGGCTCGGTCGCCGTGTAGTCGGTGATAGCGATGCGGTCAAGCCCCTGCACGATGACATTCATCGTGCCGTCGGGCATGCGCAGCATCCGCGCAATACGCGCGACCACGCCCACGCGGTAACAGTCCTCTGGGCCAGCCTCCTCGACGCTCGACTCCTTCTGCGCCACCAGCGCCACCAGCCGCGAGCCACGCATCACATCGTCTATCAGCCGGACACTGCGCTCTTTGCCAATGCCCAGCGGCATGACCGAGAAGGGATAGACAACCGTATCCTTCAGCGGCAGCACAGCCAGTTCATCGGGAATCTCGACCTCTGGCTCGATCTCACTGCGCGATTCACCCACCTCGCCTGCGTCTTCTGGCTCACCGATCTCGTCCGTGAGCGCTGGCACGATTGTAGGCGGCGTTTCATTGGGCTGGTCGGCGTCAGGCGCCTCACTGGCTGGCGTCGCTGGCGTCTCGCCACCGTCGCTGGTCGGCGACTGCTGCGACGACGGCGCTGGAGCCTCCGCGCGGGGTAGTTCAGGCGCATCTGGCGCATCTGGCGTAGTTTGATCGTCGCGGGCGTCGTCGGGTGTCTCGTCGAGCATACATCTATCTCCTCAACGACGCGCCGCACAGCATCTCCCATCCACGTCGCGCCGCTGCCCGCTGTGGGCGAGCGGCGCCTGGCGTGTTGGACGACCCTGAGGCGGCGCGCCGGATTGCGCAGTACGGTCGCCGGGCTAGACCTTGACCGACGCCGCGCTTGCATGCGCCTGCCAGCGCAGTGGGTCGGCGCCATCGGTCGTCACGCGCGAGAGCTCGCCGGAGCCACGCGGCGCGCCCGGCGTCGCCTTGGGCAGGTGGATGCGCAAGAAGCCATCACGATACGACGCAACCACATCATCCTGCTGAATAGGTACGGGCAGCGCGACATCCACATGGAAGAGGCCATAGCGCACCTGGGCCGCGTGGAAGCAGGTCGCTTCATCGTGGTCGGCGTCATCGCGACGCACACCATTGACGACCAGCGCGTTTGGGTAGAGCGCGATCTCGATGTCGTCTTCCTGGACACCGGCGACTTCGAGCTTGACGAGCACAGCGGCATCTGTCTCATGCACATCCATCGGCGGCCGCCAGGTCGCGGAAGAGCGCAGGTAAGAATAGCCCTGCGCCGCGCTCACCATCGCCTCGCGCAATTCCTGATAATGCCGCTCAAGTCCAGCGGATGAACTTCCGAACCGATACGAGACCGACAGGAACCGTACACGCATTTGGCTCGCTCCTCGCTCCGCTCCGCTTGTGCGCCGTTGTCATCGCGTGTCCGCGTCATCGCCGGCCATCGGGTACGTGCGCCAAGCTCGCTTCGACTCTGCTGCGCTGAGTATTTCTCTTATGGTACATGCTCGTTCCCATCTTGCGCCACACCTCCCCTGCAAGACCGCTGCCAGAGCGGGTGATCCCCGCTCTGGCAGTCAACGCCATCAGTGTGCGCTCTACGAGATGTCGAGCGCGGCGTTGACCCGTTGGCCACTCTGCGCGTTGGTGGCTACCACATCGAAGTCCAGCTGGATGTAGAGCGTGTTGGTCGCGTTGTCGAGCGTGTAGGTATAGTCGGCGCCGCTCGTGAGCAACTGCCCGCCCCAGGTGACGCTTGGCGTGCCGCCAGCCCAATTCGTGATCTTGAAGCGCGGCTCCGTGCGCGTGGTGACACCCGATGGGAAGCCAAGTTGCGCATTGACATGATTGCCGCTCGCCGCGATCACATACGCGCCGAGATTCAGGTTGAAGCCGTTATTGACGGTGGCCCCTGTCGGCTCGTTGTCGCTGGTGGCCAGGGTTCCCACGTTCACGGTGACCGATGGCGCTCGGTAGTCAGCGTCAATCGCCACGCTCTGCGCCTGCGTCAGCGCGCGCCGCTGATCGAACAGGTACAGGAAGCTGAGCGTTTGCCCGGACTTGACCGACGAGAGCGTGCCGAACCACTCATCCTTCGCGCGATAGGTGTTCTGGTTCTCGGCGATGCCAGCATTCGAGATACCTTGCGCGCTCCATAGCGTGTACTTGTCGAGCAGATAGCCCATGTTCACGGCGCCAGCCGTGGGCATATGCGCGAAGAGCCGCGCCTCGGCGCCAACCGTGTTCGAGGGAATCGGCGAGGTTGCGACACTCCCGTTGACGTACCAGGCATCGGGCGCCTGATCCTGGTAGTAGGTCAGCGCCATACCGCCGAAATCAATCTCGGTTGGATTCGAGCTATTCAGCGCCAGCGCGGACGACGCAGTGTTGGTGACCTGTCGCAGCACATAGATTTCGCCGTCGGGCCAGATGGCGTACGTCGTCGTCCAGGTGAGGTGATAGGTGTTGTCTACCGAGACAGTCTGCAGCTCTACCAGGCCAGGCGTGTTGTGCAGGATGGTGATCGCGCCGGGATTCTGCAGCTCATCGAGCCAGGCATCCCCACTGGTGTGCAGATACATCTCAAGGCGGCCATGCTGCGTGTTCTGGGCCTCCAGCTCGGTGTACGCGCCCTGATCAATCTGCCCGCTCTTGGTGATATCACCGCCAGCCGAGCTATTGAAGAAGTCGCTCCACCCGTTGTTGGCGCTGTCGAGACTCTTTACAGTGACGCCAGAGCCACTCGTCGTCACGCTGAGTTGAGGAACGCCACCACCCGGCGGCGGGGTCGGCGTCGGCGTGGGAGTCGGCGTTTGCGTGGGCGTTTGTGTCGGTGTCGGCGACGGCGTGGCCGTTTGCGTCGGCGTGGGGGTCGGCGTGGGCGTGATGGAGCCAGAGCTGACGACCACGTTATCCAGCTCGGCGGTCGCCTTCGTGCTAAAGCCGATCATGCCGCTGGGGAAGTTCGTATCAGTCGCAGTGGCCAGCGTCACGCCGTTGATGGCGCCGCTGATCGTGCTGCCCTTGACCGTCAGTGTTAGCGTGTAGAACTGGCTCGAATAGCTGAAGGTTCCCTGCCCAAACGTCGTCCAGTTCCCGTTGACGACGCTGCCCAGGTACCACTCACTGTTGTTTTTGAGCAGGAACGAGTAGTGGTTGCTGTTATCCACAAACCGCGCCATGATAACGCTCGATTGGTTGAGATCGTTGGCGCCCGGCTTCATGCTGGCCTGGACCGTATAATCTGTCCAGTTTGCCGAGCCAGCGACGATCACATGCGCGTTGGCGGTGTTGGTGTCGTTCTGCTTGAGGACATGTGTGCCATCCTGCTGCACCGACCACTTGCTGCCAGTGATGACCGTCCAGCCAGCAGGCACGGAGCCAATCGCGTCCGCCTCAAAGTTGTCTGAGAAGAGCGTACCTGGCGGCGGAGTCGGTGAAGGCGTGGGCGAGGGTGTAGCGGTCGCGGTGGGCGAGGGTGTTGGTGATGGGGTTGGTGAGGGTGTCGGCGAGGGTGTCGGTGATGGGGTTGGTGATGGGGTTGGTGAGGGTGTCGGCGACGGAGTTGCGGTTGCCGTCGCAGTGGGCGAGGGTGTTGGTGATGGCGTCGCTGTAGCTGTGGCCGTTGGCGAAGGTGTTGGTGATGGCGTCGCGGTCGCCGTCGCAGTTGCGGTGGCCGTAGCTGTCGCTGTAGCTGTCGCGGTGGCTGTCGCAGTAGCTGTCGCTGTAGCTGTCGCTGTGGCGGTGGCGGTCGCTGTGGCGGTCGTAGTCGGCGTGGGCGTGATGGAGCCAGAGCTGACGAGGACATTATCCAGCTCGGCGGTCGCCTTCGTGCTAAAGCCGATCATGCCACTGGCGAAGCTCGTATCGGTCGCGGTAACCAATGTTGTGCCATTGATCGCGCCGCTGATCGTGCTGCCCTTAACCGTCAGCGCCAGCGTGTAGAACGTCGCGCTGTTGTAGCTGAAGACGCCGTCTCCGAGCGTCGTCCAGTTGCCGTTGACGACGCTGCCCAGCCACCACTCGTCGCTATTCTTGAGCAGGAACGAGTAGTGGTTGTTGTTATCCACAAATCGCGCCATGAGCACACTCGACGGGTTGAGGTCGTTTGCCCCTGGCTTCATGCTGGCCTGCACGGTGTAATCTGTCCAACTGGCCGAGCCAGCGGCGATCACATGCGCATTGGAGGTGCTGGGATCGTTCTGCTTGAGGACGTGCGTGCCGTCCTGCTGGACCGACCAGGCGCTACCCGTGATGACCGTCCAGCCAGTCGGCACGGAGCCAATCGCGTCTGCCTCAAAGTCGTCGGAGAAGAGTCCGCTCGCGGCGCTGGCGCGCGGAACGGCAGTCAGCGCGTAGAGACTGAACAGCAGCAACACAGCGGCGACCAACGAGAGCGCCGCCTTGCGCCGATAATAGCCCGCCGACTCGTACACTTCCCGTAGCGTCTGTACAACGGCCGCGCCGCGTCTCACTGCCTCCATCATGCAATCTGCCCCCACTGAGTTGGCGCCAGGCGCCTGTCTGACGTCCATGTGACTGTATTAGATTGTTAGAGAGTTAGAACGAACGAATCCTGGCGCCAGTCCCGTGTATGCCGCAAACGATCACGCGCATCGGTTGGTCAGCGGCCAGTTTCACCTGAAGCCGGGCGCATGCGCTGATTTGGAACGTTGGCGGAACGACAAAGCGCCAGGCCGCGTGGAACGTGTCCATCCTGTTTGGAGGTTGTGGCTGCCCCACGTCCGGGAATCACTTGGGATCGCTTCACATGCTGGCTTCAGAATCAGGAATTTAAGAACGTCTTTGCGCTCGCGCGAAGTGGACCTGCGCTGTATCGAGGAATGGTTGTTTGCCGGTGGCGCCGTCTCGTCACGCTGAAGCGCATTGACAATGGCTTCACGAGTATACCATCAATTGCATGGTTGGCATAGACCCAATTTTTGCGTATTTTGCGCAATTGGCGTGTGCGTCATGCCAGTGTCTCTGTGGTGAGGCTGCGCTGCCGGAACAGCTGGGGGCAGGGGTGGAAAGTGGTGGCAGAGGTGTATGGGAGTCGAACCCACCCGCGACCGCTCTAGCGACCGCGCAGCCGTTTTGAAGACGGTGAGGCCCACCGGGACCCGTACACCTCCGCTGTGACGTGGCGCCGCGCGCTCTCCTACTGTGCCACGGCGCCGCGCGGCGCGTCAATAGCGCGCGCTCGGCCCACCTTTGCCACGTTGGTCGGTTCTCTGCCCGCGCCACCGTGATACAATTCCTGCGCTATGGCCAGCGTTTCATGGCCAGAGCGTGACTATCGAGGAGGACCATGCCCGACTATGGACGAGCGAGAAGAGCGGCTGGCAAAGGCTGAGGCCCTGCGCGCCGCTGGCATTGATCCGTATCCCGCCCGCAGCGCCCGCGACCACACCGTGGCCGAGACGCTGGCGCAGTTCGACGCGCTGGCTGGCCAGACCATCACGCTGGCCGGTCGGCTGATCTTTCTGCGTCCGATGGGCAAAGCCACGTTCGCTCACATCGAGGATGGCTCTGGCCGCATCCAGATCTACATCAAGCGCGATGAGGTTGGCGACGAGGCATATGCGCGGCTCAAGCTGCTCGATCTGGGCGACTTCCTCGAAGCGACCGGCACGCTGTTCACGACCCGCACAGGCGAGAAGACGCTGCACGTCAGCAGCTTCACCATGCTGGCGAAGGCGCTGCGCCCACTGCCCGCCAAGGGCGCTGGCGGCGATTTCAAGCTGTTCGACCCTGAAGTGCGCCATCGCAAGCGCTACCTCGATCTGCTCGCCAACCGCGATGAGCGCCTGCCCGTCTTCGTCGCGCGGGCGAAGATTCTCACTGCCATGCGCGAGTTTCTCAACAGCCAGGGCTTCCTGGAGGTCGAGACACCAGTGCTGCAACCGCTCTACGGCGGCGCCACCGCGCGCCCGTTCATCACGCACCACAACGCGCTCGACCGCGACCTCTATCTGCGCATTGCGCCGGAACTCTATCTCAAGCGGCTGATCGTCGGCGGCATCGAGCGGGTCTATGAGATTGCGCGCAACTTCCGCAACGAGGGCTTCGATCACAGCCACAATCCAGAGTTCACGATGATGGAGTGCTACCAGGCCTACGCCGACTTCGAGGACATCATGCGGCTGGTCGAGGAACTATACGCCTACATCGCGCGGCAGACGATTGGCTCGACTGTGCTGACCTTTCAGGGGCGACAGATTGATCTCGCGCCGCCGTGGGGTCGGCTGACACTGCGCGAGGCCATCGCCGAGCACACGGGCGTTGACTACGAGCAATATCCCGACCGCGAGACGCTGGCGGCGGCGATGGAGGCCAAGGGCTTCCAACCCGATCCGCGCCTGGGGCGTGGCCGCCTGATTGACGACCTGAAGGACAGCATCATCAAGGGGCCACAATCGAAGCTGGCTGGCCCGGTCTTTCTGTATGACTACCCCAGGGACCTCTCGCCGCTGGCCAAGGCCAAGCCCGGAACCAGCGACACCGCCGAGCGCTTCCAGGCGTTCGCCGCTGGGCTGGAGCTGGGCAACGCCTTCAGCGAGTTGAACGATCCCGTGGAGCAGCGCGCCCGCTTCGAGGATCAGGCGCGCCAGCGTGCGCGCGGCGACGACGAAGCGCAGCAGCTGGACGAAGATTACATCGAGGCGCTGGAGGTCGGCATGCCTCCCACGGGCGGCTACGGCGGCGGCGTGGACCGCCTGACGATGCTGCTCACCGATCAGGAGAACGTGCGCGAGGTCATCCTCTTCCCGACGATGCGTGAGCAACGCGACGACTGATGCGGACTCCGGCACGGTCGTTGGCGTGGCGCCGGACCTCACCCCCGGCCCCTCTCCCGCGAGGAGAGGGGAGCAAGCGGATTCCTCCTCGCCACGCCGCTCGCTTTCTTTGAGCTATCGTTTGTCCAATGCGTCGTTTTTCGATTGCGCGCCATCGAGCGCCATTGAAGGCCCATGATTTCGGCGCTCAGGCATAGTGGTTGGCTGTTAAACCGTTCACAAATACGCTCTCTGCTTGACGTATCCGCTTGACAGCCCTGGTACTCTTGTCTATACTTTCCCAAGACGCCGTCAGGCAGACCACACGATTTTTCCAGGCCCCAAGCGACTTCGCGTCGTGGGCCTCGTAAATCTGTTCCCCTTGCGTTCATACAGGTGGATGGCCTGTGTAATGGACGCCTGTTCCCAGGCAGTCTGCATGAGGATTCCCGGGGGCGTGGTCGCCTGTAGAGCAAACCTGCGGCTAGAGGTGTGGCCTGCGATTTGACTTCAGATAGCGGAGGTTTAGACAGCATGGATTTAAGCGTCGAGGGAAAGTCGGAGCGCATTCCGCCCGGTTCACATATTCTCCAACTCTACAACAAGGTCGGTGAGATCACCGGGGTCACAGCAAAGCTCTTGGAGTCTGGTCTCGCTAGCCAGGAAAAGTGCCTGTTTGCTGGGTCAGAAGCCTCCGTCCAGGAGTTGTCCGATGCCCTGCGCAAAGCTGGCGTGGATGTCGAAGCGATGACGCAATCGGGGCAGCTCGTCTGCCTCTCTGACCGCGATTCACTGCTGGTGGGCAAGCGCTTCGACTCGTATCACCTGCTCTCGACGCATCAGACATTCATTGCGCAGGCGCTGCGAGAAGGCTGGAAAGCCGTTCGCATCTCGATGGACATGACCTGGCTGACCACCGACATCGCCACCCCCGAACAAATCCTCAAGTACGAAGCCGCTTCAGACGCCGTTTTCACCTTCCAGAACGCCCCCATCATCGCGCTGATGCACTACGATTACTCAAAGCTCCCCGGGCTGCTCGTGGTCGAGTTGCTCAAGCTGCACCCCATCGCCGTAGTGGGCAAGTTCATCAAGCGCAATCCGTACTACCTGAACTCCGAGCAGTATCTACTCAAGATTCTGCGCGTCAACCGTGACAAAAGCCGCTCCGCTCCCTCGCTGATGAGCGACAACCCACTCGACCGATTGGCGGAGCGCGCCCGCTGACGCGCCTGCATCGTTCCGAGCTACTCCCGAACAAACTGATCCAGGGCAAGGCCGCCGCACACACTCGCGCGTCCGTTCTCGGTTCCCAGGCGCCTGTCGCACAGTGCGCAGATGGCGCCGACCGAGCAGGGCGCGCGTGATGTTTGCGCAGCATGTGACGCCTGCTGGCGCGCATCCGATAGACGAGAGATATGGCAAAGAAACGTGTGACGCACGCCTTCTCTGCGGGGGGTGTCGTCTTTCGCGTGGCTCCGGCTTCCGCAGCAGTGGCGAATGACACGCCTCAGGCGCCACAGGCGCCGCAGATCGAGATCGCGCTCGTCGGCCATGTGCGAGAGAACATCTGGACACTACCCAAGGGAACGCCCGCCCCCGGCGAGACGCGCGAGCAGACGGCGCTGCGTGAGGTGCGCGAGGAGACCGGCCTCGACGTGCAAATCATCGGCGAGGTGGGCGCCATCGAATACACGTTTTCGCGGCGCAGCATGCGCTTCATCAAACAGGTTTTCCACTATCTCATGCTCGCGACCGGCGGCTCGGTCGATCAGCACGACCACGAATATGACGAGGCGCGCTGGTTTCCCTTCAACGAGGCGCTGCTCGCGATGACCTATGACAATGAGATCGAGATCGTGCGACGCGCAGAGCATCTGATTCAGCGCTATCTCTCCACCCAGGCATGAGTGCGCTTGACATGGGCGCCGTGGCGTGCTTTCATGCTGGCGCATAAACGACTTGCTGGATGTATACTATGCGGTAACTGTGCGCGCTGGCGTCCACGATTTCCCATGACGCGACCTGTGAACTGCGTCTCCTCGTGTGGAAGGCCACGGACGACTATCCGTGGCAGGCGCGCCGCCAAAGTCAGGCAAAAGTCAGGCAAAAGTCAGGCCGAGATCAGGCCAATAGCAACAGAAGAAGCTGCCCGCGCGAGGCAGGTGGGGTCTAGTCATGGCGAAACGAAGAATCCTGGTGGTGGATAATCCGAACGAGCGGCGCATCTTGCGTGCGAAAGCCAAGAAGGTTTCGCGCTACGACGCCTATCTGGAGCGCCTGGTCGCCGACATGTGGGAGACGATGCGCGAGGCGCCCGGCGTTGGTCTGGCCGCGCCGCAGGTCGGTGAGTCCATCCGCGTGCTGGTGGCCGAGTATGAGGACAACGCCGTCGCGCTGGTCAACCCGGAGATCATCAAGCGCGCGGAGGATGAGGTGTTGGGAACTGAGGGCTGCCTGAGCATCCCCGGCTTCATCGGCGACGATGTCCCACGCTCGGCTGCCGTCACCGTCAAGGCGCGCGACCCCAAGGGCAAAGAGATTCGCATCAAGGCCGAGGGCTGGTTTGCGCGCATCCTCCAGCACGAGATTGACCATCTCGATGGCGTGCTCTACACCGATCGCGTCGCGCCCGACAAGGTGCGCGTGGTGACCGAGGATGACATCGAGCCGGAGGGCGCCCCACCGGAAGAGCGCGCCGTGCGGAAGGGCAAACCAGCGCGC
>JAICSR010000101.1 GCA_025936795.1 Ktedonobacterales bacterium
GGTGGCGGCATGCGGCAGGCGGGCATCCTCGCCGCCGCTGGTCTGCTCGCGCTGACCGAGATGGTGGACCGCCTGGCCGAGGACCACGCCAACGCGCGGCGACTTGCGCTAGGGCTGGCTGAGCTACCGGGCGTCAGCGTCGCGCCGGAAACGGTCGAGAGCAACATCCTGTTCTTCGATGTCCTCGGCGCTGACGGCCAACCAGACAACGAAGCCTTCACACGTTCGGCGGCTGCGGCGGGCGCGCTCTTCTCCAGCGGCGATACCGGCGCCATTCGCGCCGTCACGCACTACGGCATCGGCGCCAATGAGATTGATCGCACGCTCCAGATCGCTCGCGCCACCATTGCGGAGCGCGCGTGAGGCATGGCGGCGGCGCAGTCAACTGCGAATACGACTCGCCAGTAGCGCGACGGGAGCGCATTCACGCCATCATCGCATGTACTCGGCGCTTAAGTCCGCTAGCTCGCTTGACAGCCCGGCGGCCACTGACTATCATGACGCGGATACGCGCTCCGTCCGCATGGCTGACCAATGGGCCAGATGGTCGGATGTGCGATCAGGAGCGCCAGCTACCCACCGCTGCGCCTGCGAGGGCGCATTGCCGTCAAGTGTGAGGAGCCGCCTGACGATGATTATCTGCCAGCATTGCCACGCGCAAACCGACGATGGGTCCGTCTTCTGCGAGAACTGCGGTCACGAACTGGCGTCAGTTGCGGGGCCGCCGGGGCCGCCAGGGCAGCAGCGATCATTCCGCACACCCCAGCCGGTGAGCAGCGACGCCCTCCTGCACACACCTGTGGCTCCACGCCCATATACCCCGCTCGGCGATCAACACAACAGCAGCCAGAGCGCTGGCCAGATGGCCGCGCGGGAACAGCGTTTCGCGCCGCCGGTGGCGCCACCCATCATCACGCTGCGCCTGGTAAACGGGCGGCGCTTCAGACTCGGCGGCAAGAGCGAGTACACGATTGGTCGCGCCAGTCCAGAGCAATCGCATCCCGACGTAGACCTGAGCGAGTCCTATGGCCTGGAGGCGGGCGTCTCGCGCGAACACCTCAAAATACGGGTAGACGCGGATGGGGTGTTTGTCCAGGACCTTGTAAGCACCAATGAGACCGTCCAGAATGGATATCGTCTGATGCCGCAGCAATGGTATCCGCTGCGCGACGGCGATGAACTGCGCTTAGGCGCGATCATCCTCTATGTGTCGATTGAACAGCCACGGCCATAGGGTCATCCCATCGGCGAAAGGGTAGCGCACATGGCAATGCAGGTGATTGTCCACATCATCAATGAAGAGGCGTTCGTCGCTGAGCTGGAAGAAATGCCGCCCCAGGGCGCAAGCTACATCGTCATCGCGAATCCACGCACCCGCGAGAACAAAAGCTTGCAGTGGGCGATCAACGGCGCGGTGCGCTTCATCTTCCCGCTGGCGCGCATCAGCTTCATCGAGGTCATGATGAGCGAGCAGGACCGTGAGGGCATCGAGCCATTCTACCGCGACCGAGGGCGCTAGCAGACGCCAACCGCGCTCCGGCGCCCCCTGCCTGGCGTAGCGCCGCTGCCGTTCAGACGCCCTTCTCCAGCCGCTCCGCCATGCGCTGCGAGAGGCCCTGCGCGCTCATCTTGCGCTGGGTCGTCACGACATCATAGGCCACGCGCCGAAACTCGAACCCCAGATCGCTATCGAAGATGATATAGGCGGCGCGCGGGTCGCCATCACGCGGCTGGCCGACGCTGCCAGGGTTGACGATGGCGCGGCGATGATCGGGCATCAGCCAGAGTCCGGGCGCCGGGGTAATGTGTTCGCAGAGGATGCCCGCAGTCATTGGTATCGCCTCGATGTCGGGAAAGGGCGCCAGATCGCTGTCGCCCGGCGCGAAGGCGCTGCTCACGCGGTTCTCCGTCAGGATGAGCGGCGGAGGGGGCAGCGGTCGCACATCGTCCGCCAGCAGGAAAATGGTCGGCACATGGGTATGCCCGACGAGGCAGAACGGCGTCTCAAACGCGCCGAAGTTGGGCGTGGCGGCCAGCGGCGAGGTCAGATATTCCCAGATGGGATTGAGCGGGCTGCCATGTGTGAGGGTGAAGTCGTCGAAGAGCGTCACCTCAGGCAGACCACGCAGGTAGATGCGATCCTGGGCGCTGAGCTGTTCGGCGGTCCACTTCGCCGAGTTCGCCGCCACCGGGGTAAACTCATCGAGGTCCAGCTTGCCAATCGCGGCCCAATCGTGATTCCCAGCGACGCACAGCGCGCTGATCTCGCGCACCCGCTGCACGCACTCGTGCGGCTCTGGTCCGTAGCCAACGATGTCGCCCAGGCACCAGATCGCGTCCACAGGCGCACGCTGCTCGGCAGTGAATTGCGCAATGTCGTCCAGCACTGCCGACAGCGCTTCGTAGTTGCCATGAATATCTGAAAGAACTGCATATCGCATCAGTACGCGCTTCCTCAGAGAGTGGTCATCACATCCGCTCGCTAGTATACACCTGACTGAAGGCTTGCGTAGCGCGAAGTTGCGAAGGTCCAGCAATGGTACCGCTTGCGTCTGGGACGTACAGCCCAACCCATCCGGGCCACCTGGCGATGAGTTCGGGTGACTTGCCACCGTCTCTGAGACAGGAACGTCACGTCGTCCGTATACATGGATGAGAGTTCACACCGGTTCGTACGGCTGGCTCGGCTCGCCCGCTTGGGCGTCATCCTCTCAACGCTCGAAGAGTCATGATATAGTGAGAGTATGTGCGTCGCCCACTCGTGTCGTGGGTGATGGGATTACCGCCATGTGAAGGGAGCCAGGGTCTGGACTCTGCTGAGGTCGCGAAAATCATCGCCGATGTCGCTGTGGACAAAAAAGCCACAGACGTTGTCATTCTAGATATTCGCTCACAGTCAGTCATCGCTGACTACTTTGTGATCTGCTCCGGAAACAACCCACGGCAGATTCAGGCCATCGCGAGCGCGGTCGAAGATAAGCTCAGCGAGATCAACGTACCGGCCAAGGGGTTCGAGGGGGCAGCGGATACTGGGTGGATGTTACTGGATAGCGGTGACGTGATCGTGCATATTTTTGGCCCGCTTGAGCGCGAGTTCTATCGTCTGGAGCGTTTGTGGAGCGCGGCGCCAACCGTCGTGTATCTCCAATAGTAGCATTGTACAGAAAGGTGACGGCGATGACGACGTTACGCAACCGATTCTTCCTGGAGGGCGTGCTGCTCGGCAGCTTCGCCGGTGTCGCACTCGGCTCCCTGATCGCGTTTCAGGTCAGCAACGAGCGTGTCACCGCCGCGCGCCGCTTCGTCTATCGTGTTGTGCGACCCAAAGAGCCTTCGATCAACTTCTCGCTGATCCGCCAATAGCGGTCGCCTGCGGCATATGGCGCCCGGCGCCTCAACATCAGGAGCCAGTCGTACTCATTGCCGCAAGCGCGCCGTTCGCATTGACCTGGGCCTGGCGTGCGCATTTCTCTTCAGCCTATCCCTGTCATCATCCGGGGGCGACCCTGTTGCCAATCGTCACGAACAGTGGCGGCAGTGGGACGCCCCTTTCGCGTGCGCGCGACGTTGCCGCTAGCCCCCTCCCCCAGCCCTCCCCCGCTGCGACGGGAGAGGGGAGGGAAGAAAAGCCCTCTCCCGCGCGCGGGGGGAGGGGTTGGGGAGGGGCGCGCCACCACCCGCACAGCCCACAGGCGCAGTTTCAACCACCAGCCGAGCGACCAACCATACTCGGCGCTGGGGGAGCGCTGGCGCGGGTGGCGATGAAGCGAGTCAGGCGCTCGGCGAAGCGCGCTGTATCGAACTGCTCGGCGTGGCGGCGAATGACCTGTGGATCGAACTGCTCGTCGCGGAAGCTCGCGACCACGTCGGCCAGCGCATCTGGCGTCTGCTCGCGGAAGAAGAGGCCCGTCACCCCCTCGATGACGGTGGAGAGCGCCCCGCCTGCTCCGTAGGCGATCACGGGCTTGCCGCAGGCCTGCGCCTCCACGGGCGTAATGCCAAAGTCCTCCTCGCCAGGAAAGATGAAGGCGCGGCAGCCTGCCATCTGCTCGCTCACCTGCTCATCGCTCAGCCGTCCGAGGAATCGCACGGACGGGCCAGCCAGTCTGCGCAGGCTCTTCTCGTCGCGTCCGCTGCCCACGATGTGTAGCGGCAGACCCAGCTTCGTGAATGCACGCACCGCCAGGTCGATACGCTTGTAGGGAATCAGGCGCGAGGTGATGAGGAAATAGTCGTCGCGCCGTGTCGAGACCTGGAAGCGTGTCACATCCACCGGCGGCGGGACAATGACGGACTCGCGCCGATAATATTTGGCGATGCGCGCGGCCACGACTGGCGAAATGGCGATGTAGGCGTCCACACGCGCGGCGCTGGCATAGTCCCACATGCGCAGCCAGTTCATAATTGGCGCCAGACCGATCCGCCCCAGCGTCCCGATACGCTCACGCTCGATGTAGTCCTGGAAGCCCCAGGCATAACGCATCGGAGTGTAGCAATAGCAGATATGCATCGTTTCTGGGCGCGTCACAACCCCTTTCGCGAAGGAGCTGCTATCACTTAGCACCAGATCATAGGCGCGCAGATCAAAGCTCTCCATCGCCAGTGGATAGAGGGGCAGAAACGGCTGGTGATGTCGCTTGACGAAGGGCAGCCCCTGCATGAAGCTGGTGCGAATGTCGAGCGCGCGAAACGCCTTGTCCACCCGCGAGGGTTCGTACATGCTGGTATAGATGGGCGCGTCGGGGAAGATCTGCGCCAACGCCAACAAGGTCTTCTCTGCGCCACCCATCTGGTTGAGATAGTCGTGGACCAACGCGACTCGCATGCGCTCGCATCTCCTCCGCCGCTCGCGGACCCTGGAACGGACTGTGGAACTCAGTAGGCGCCCTTGCGGCTCAGCACCGCCGGAATCGTCTGCAACGCGATCTGGATATCGAGACGCAGGCTCCAGTTTTCGATGTAATAGAGGTCCATCAGCACCATCTCATCGAAGTCAATGTCGCTGCGCCCGCGCACCTGCCACAACCCGGTGATGCCCGGCGGCATCTCCAGCCGCGCCTTCTCCCAGTCCTCGTACTTCGCGAACTCGACGGGCAGTGGTGGGCGTGGCCCGATCAGGCTCATCTCGCCACGTAACACGTTGAGCAACTGAGGAATCTCGTCCAGGCTGGCGCCACGAATGAACCGCCCGACGCGCGTCCGGCGTGGGTCATCGCGCAACTTGAACTTGCCCCGTTGATCGCCATCGGTCGCCACTTCCAGCCGTGCGCGCAACTGGTCGGCGTTGACGTACATCGAGCGGAACTTGAAGCACGGGAACGGGTGGCCGCGATAGCCCAGACGTGTCTGGCGGTGCAGCACAGGGCCGGGCGAGTCGAGCTTGATTGCCAGCGCGATCAGCAGCCAGATCGGCAGCCCCACCACCAGCGCGAGCAGCGAACCGGCTATGTCGAGCGCGCGTTTGATGGAGAACTGGAGAGAACTGGTCAGGTTGCGGCGCAGCCCGATCAGCGGAATACCCTCGATAGCGTCCACATCAATGCGCGACATGCTCATCTCGTAGAGGTCGGGCGCCAGCCGGAAGTCGGCGCCTGCGCGCTCGCAGATGTTTACCGTGGACATGATGAGGTCGTGCTGGTGCGAGGGCAGTGTGATGATGACCTGCTCGATATGCAGGCTGCGAATCACCGCGTCGAGATCGCTTATTCTCCCCAGGACGGAGAAACGCCCGAAGTCCTGTGGCTCGTCGTCCTGGTCGTGCAGATAGCCCACAACCCGATAGCCCAGGCTTGGCGTCGCGGCGATCTGTTGCATCATCAGCTTGCCCAGGCGATTCGATCCAACCACCAGCAAGGGCGTCAAGAGCATGCCGCGCCTATACAGGTAGCTGAGGAACGAGGAGATCAGCAAGCGCGACAGCCCCACCCCGACAATGATCGTCACCCAGGCGATTGTCACCAGCGAGCGTGAGTCGCGAATGAAGATGTCTGTCCGCTGGAAAACGTATTCATAGGCCGAGAACACGGCGAAGGTGATGGTCGTCGCCGATGTGATGATCCAGAATTGCCGGAACCATGCCCCGGCGGTGCGCTGACGATAGAGACCCTTCAGGGCGAACGTGCCAACCAGCGTAACGGTCGCCAGCAGCGCCAGTGTCTCGAAGTTGGAGAACGGCTGATTGATGAACCCGGATGTCAGATTGACACCGTTCAGCGCGACATAGCGGATGTAGTACGCTGCGTAGAAGGAGAGCGCGATCACCAGCGCATCTGCGGCGAAGAGCGTCAATCGGCCAAGCACGACGCGCGCCTGGCGACGACGCAGCCGCGACTCAACGCTATAGATCGGCAACACAGGCTGTGCGGCAGGCGCTGGCCACGCCGCGTCAGACGACGCGGCCTGCGCTGCTGTGAACCTCGTTTCCACCTGTGACTTGCTGAGGTCCATTCCGCTCTCCCCTGTTCATTGCGCTCAAACCTTCGCGGAGCCAGCACGCCAGCGCTCCATGGCGGTTCAAAGCGGTTCAAAGCGGTTCAGCGCGATTGCGCCGCCTCGTGATACACCGCAGCATACTGGCGCGCCAGGTGGTCCATCGAAAATCGTCGCGTCCATTGCGGACCCTCGACGGCGGTGCGCTGGCGCAGCGTACAGTCTACGAGCGCATCACGCATCGCCTGTGCCAGCCGCTTCACATCGGTCGGGGGTACCTGTATCGCGACGGGGCCGGCGACCTCAGGCAGGCTCGATACATCTGAGGTGATGGTCGGAACGCCACACGCGAGCGCCTCAGCCACTGGCAGGCCAAACCCCTCGTAGAGCGACGGATACAGAAATAGTGCAGCGCCAGCGTACCACAGCGCTTGCTCTTCGCGCGACACATATCCCGCAAAAGTCACGTAGCGCTCGAGTCCCAGCGCCCGCACGCGCTCAAAAAGCGTCTCGTAATACCACCCCTTACCTCCCGCCAGCACCAGTGGCGGCGCGCCTTCATCCTCCACACGCAGCCGCGCGTACGCCTCCACCAACGTGATCAGGTTCTTGCGTGGCTCCAGGGTGCCGAGGTAGAGCAGATAGCGCTCAGGCAGCCCGTGCCGCGTCCGAAACGCCGCTAGCGCCTCCGGATCACGATTGGGCTGAAAATCAGGGCTGACGGTGGGATAGATCACCCGCACGCGCTCAGGCGCAACGTCGAAGGTCGCGATGATGTCCTGCCGGGTACTCTCAGAGTCAGCGACGATCACCCTCGCAACACGGGCGCTTCGCTCCGTGAAGGTGCGCTGGTAGATACGTCGAGCGGGCCGAAATAAATCTGGGTAGCGCACAAAGGCGAGGTCGTGAATCGTTACCACCGCCGGGCATGGCAGCCGTTCGGGCAGTACATTGACGGGCGAGTGGAAGACCTGCGCCCCCACCTCACGCAGCAACGCGGGTAGCCGCGTCTGCTCCCAGGCTATGCGGCGCAGCGGGCTGGTCGTTGGCCATCGCGCAGGTTCCAGCCGCAAGTGTGCGCTCTGCCCCAGCGGGCTGGCGGCTGCTGCTGCGGCCTCCGCCGAGCTGACAAATACGGTGTACGACAGATCTGCGTCGCCAAGGCTGTCGAGCGCTTCGAGCAGGGTGTAGGTGTAGCGGCTGACGCCAGCATTTCGATAGGTCTGCCCAAACGAGACTAGCTGCGCATTGATCGCGATGTGTGTCACCAGCTCCCCCTGCTCGCCATCCCATTCGCCATCGAATCTCGCTCTCCGGCTCGCCTCCGCTACGACATGCTTGCGCTTACGCCAGGTGATCTACGATGCGAAAGCCCTTGCCGCGCGCGAATGAGAGCGACTTGAGCGCGAAGGTTTCGAGCGCGGGCGCCCGTGCGCCGATCAGCGGCGCCAGCGGCAGATCGAGCGCGCCGACGTAGCGCTCCTCGACGCCGCCGAAGCCACTCTTGAAGGTATAGACCGAGTAGAGTGGATTCTCCTCCGTTGGCTGGAAGGGGATGCCCCACATGTCGTAGCGTGTGGCCCCGCGCGACTTCGCCCAGAGCATCGCGCGGTATTGCCCCAGCTCCGACGGCTTGACTGAGCGATCGCCACCCGACGCGCCATAGAGGTAATAGGCCGCCGTGCCGAAGACGACGATCAGCGCGCCATAGACCACCGCGCCATTATAGCGCGCCAGCAGGATGCGCGCATCCTCGCCAAAGACCTGCATCAACTGCGTGAAATAGCTCACGTCGCGCTCGACGAAGCCCTTGCGCGTAGCGGTTGCGTTCAGCAGGTCCCAGAAGGGGCGCGCTTCCTCCAGACCGCCCTCGCTGACCGCCACGCCCTTCTTGATCGCGTGGCGCGCATTGTAGCGCACGCGCGAGTTGAAGGCGGCGAGCAACTGCTCCGAGTCGGGCGTGAGGTCCACCACAATCGTCGCGCGTGGCTGCACCTGGCGCGGCGCCTGGCGGAATCCCAGCGCCGCCAGTCGGTCTGACTCGGCCACGGGCGGGTCTATGCGCAGGAAGGGCGCGCCGCCCGGTCGTTGACGCCGCAGCCAGCCTGTTAACGCCCCCAGCCCTGTGTAGCCGCTGGCGTCGTCGCGCCACCACGGACCGCGCGGCGCGTAGAGCGAGGGAACGCCCATCACCCGGCGTGCGAGCAATTGCGCGCCAGCGACCGGCTGATCGTCGTTCAGGACCAGCGCACGTAGCGGCTCCCAGCCGCTCATCCGCTTGAACTCGCCCCACTCCCAGCTCTGCAACAGGTCGGCGCGCGGCGCGCTCATCACCGCCGCATTCCAGACCTCGCGCTCACGCGCCACGACTACTCGCACCGCCATCGGCGCCTGCTCTCCCTCTGCATGCTCTGCTGGCTGCTCGCGCCATCCCAGACGCGCTCGCCCCGCCGCAGTGTACAACGCCGCAAGGCCTGCGGAGATAACGGCTCTGGGGCAGGCTGCCTATGCCGCAGCCACTCGCGCAGCCCCCTGGACCTCCTGCGCCGCCGGTTGACGCCGGGCGAACACTTGTGCTACCGTCATCTGCGCCAGACGAGCATTCTCCAGGCGCTCTGGCAGCGCATTCGCAGGAACGTTTGGTGAGATGGACACATGCCATGAGGCCACGACGCGATGATCTGACCAATTCGCCAGAGCCATCTGCGCGCGCGCCGTCCCTGTCAGGCGACGATGAAGAGCGCGATGGCGAGAACGACGACGAGGTTGGCGCAGAGCGCGATACGGACGCCGAGCCAGCGGCAGGTGCGAGCGCGCTGCTGCGCCGTGCGCGCGATGTTCTGGTGTCGGCGGGTGAGCCGCTGCCCGCGACTGCGCTCGCCGCTGCCGTCTTCGGCGTCGCTAGTGGACCCCTGGCGACGGCTGGCGGACCGTGGGCTGCGATGCTCGACCGCCTGCTGACCCCCTCGCCGCTCTTTACGCGCGACCCGGCGGGCCAGTGGGGCCTGACTGCGTGGGACCTCGCCCACCGCAACCTGCTCGATGTCGAGTTCGTCGTGGTGGATGTCGAGACGACCGGGCTGGCCCCTGGTCGCCACCGGCTGATCGAGGTCGCAGCGGTCATCATCTCCGGCGGAGCGCCCGGCGCCAGCTTTCGCAAGTTCGTCAACCCTGATCGTCGCATCCCGCAGTTCATCACCAAGTTCACTGGCATCACCGATAGTATGGTCGCACGCGCTGCCCATGCCGGGACCGTGCTGCCCAAGTTGCGCGCATTCATCGGCGAGCGGCCCATCATTGGCCACAATGTCGGCTTCGACCTCTCCTTCCTCAACGTGGAGGCGGACCGCTGCGGTATGGGAACGGCGTTTCCCGACGAGGGGATAGACACCATCGCGCTGGCGCGGCGCTTCGTCACCGGGCTGCGCCGCGCCAGCCTCGACCGCGTGGCGCTGGCGCTGCATCTGCCCATCCACACGCGCCACCGCGCCCTGCCCGATGCCGTGCTGACGGCGCAGGTCTTCGCTCTGCTGCTGGCGCGCGCCCGTGAGGAGGGCTGCGAGACGCTTGAAGACCTCTGGCGCGCCGTCGAGCGCGGCGCGCCGCAACGCCTCAGCCAGAGCGAGCCGCGCCCCAGCGGCAAAATGTATCTCAATCCCGCCTGGCGCAAAGAGTTTCCCACGAGCCCAGGCGTCTATCTGATGCGCGACGCCAGCGGCGAGGTAATCTATGTCGGCAAGGCCAAGCGCCTGCGCGACCGCCTCTCGTCGTACTATAGTCAGCCGCTTGGCTACACGCGCAAAATGGACGGTCTGCTGCAGAGTGTGGTGGAGATCGAGACGCGCGAGCTTGGCTCTGAGCTTGAGGCGTTGCTGGTGGAGTCGCAGCTCATCAAGGCGCTCCAGCCGCGCTACAACGTGCAGCTCAAGAACCACGAGCGCTACCCGTTCATCAAGGTGGACCTCGCTAGCGAGTGGCCGCGCTTCTATGCCACGCGCGAGGTCAGCGCCGACGGGGCGCGCTACTTCGGTCCTTTCCGCAGCGGACGCATCGTGGAGGTGACGCTGGAGTTGATCCACAAAGTGTTGCCGCTGCGCACCTGCACGCGCAATCTGCCGCCAGACGCGCCTGCCAGCGAGCCATGCCTGCGCTACCACGTCAAGCGCTGCCCAGGGCCGTGCCGTGGCGGCCTGACGACGAGCGCCAGCGCAGAGTATCACCAGGCCGTGCTGGATGCCTGCGCCTTCCTCGGCGGCGAGCGCACCGACTTGATTGACCGGCTCAAGCGCGAGATGTTCGAGGCCGCCGCGCGCCAGGACTACGAGCGCGCCGCCCGCCTGCGCGACGCCCTGCGCGACGCCGATCAGGTCTTGCTGGGCCAGCGTCTCATCACGGGCGCGGTCGAGGCCAACAATCTGCTGATCGCCTACCCCTCCTCTGAGGCGGGCGCCGTCGAACTTTACCTTGTGCGCCACGGGCGCCTGGCTGGCCAGATGCGCACGCCGCAGAGCATCGAGCATGTCGAAGCGGCGGCGCGCGGGCTGGCGCTGCGGGCGGCCGCGCTTGGCGCGCCACCACTCTGCGTGGGCCGCGAAGAGGTGGATCAGATCAATATCGTCGCCCGCTGGATATCGCACCACAGCGAGGACAGCGAGCGCTCCTTCTTCAGCTTACCCCCCGCGCTCGACCAGCCCGACGAGATCGCCGCCTTCGCCGCGCGCGTCGCTACGACCGTCTGTGCGCCCACCCCCGATGTCGCCGAGGAGGGCGAGGCGGACGACGAGGGCGACGACTTCGCCGAGCGTGAGCCAGCGCCCGACGCAGATTGGTAAGACGCTAGGGGACGACGACATTGCGCCAGTAATCGAGGGTGGCTCGCAGCGCATCGTCGAGCATGGCTGTGGGGCGCCAGTCAGTGTCGCGTTGAATCTTTGTCGTCTCGGCGCAGAGCACTGGCACATCTACCGCA
>JAICSR010000252.1 GCA_025936795.1 Ktedonobacterales bacterium
AGCGGCGGCAGGTGCTGGACCTGCCGCCGCTGCGGCTGGAGGTCACGGAGCACCAGGCGCTCGCGGTCACCTGTCCGGCGTGCCAGGCCGTCACGCGCGGCGTCTTCCCCGCCGCCGTGCGGGGGCCAACCCAGTACGGGCCGCGCATCCGCGCGCTGGCGGTGTATCTGCACCATTACCAGGTCATCCCTCAGGAGCGCACCCACGA
The DNA here is from genome assembly GCA_025936795.1 of Ktedonobacterales bacterium. Taxonomy (GTDB): domain Bacteria; phylum Chloroflexota; class Ktedonobacteria; order Ktedonobacterales; family JADMIN01; genus JAKAIY01. Next base: position 209 of record JAICSR010000252.1, read on the forward strand.
GGCGCTGGCCGATCTGTTCGGCTGTACGCTCAGCGATGGGACGCTGGCCAGGTGGGTCGAGCAGGCGGGGGAAACCCTCGCGCCAACGGTCGCGCGCCTGGCTGATCTGGTCGCCGCTGGCCCGCACCAGCATGCCGATGAGACCGGCCTCCGCATCGGCGGCAAGCTCCACTGGCTGCATGTCAACAGCACGCGCTGGCTGACCCATCTCGCCTGGCATCCCAAACGCGGCGTGGCGGCGACGGCGGCGATTGGCATCTGGCCGCGCTTCCGTGGACGGGCGACGCATGACCGCTGGGCCAGCTACGACGCCTACCGCGACTGCGCACATAGCCTGTGTGGCGCGCATCTGCTGCGCGAGTTGGCCTTGGTCGCCGAGCAGGATGGACAGCCGTGGGCCGCCGCGCTCGCCGACCTGTTGCGTGGGATGGATGCGGCCGCGCACGAATGGCGCACACGGGGAACGACCGGTGTGCCTGCCGAGGAGCGCAACGCCTGGATCGCCCAGTACCACGAGTTGCTCGCCCAGGGCTTCGCCGCCCAGCCACCCCCAGCCGTGATCTCCCCGCTGCGGCGGCGTGGCCGCCCCAAACAGTCCTCGGCCAAGAACCTGTTGGATGCGCTGCTCCAGCACAGCGACCGTGTCCTCGCCTTCGTGGATGATCTGACGATCCCCTTCACCAACAACCAGGCGGAGCGCGATCTGCGCATGGCCAAGGTGCAGCAGAAGGTCGCGGGAACCTTCCGCAGCGATGGGGGCGCGACGGCCTACTGCCGCCTACGCAGCTATCTCGCGACGATGCGCAAACAGGGTCAGGGGATGCTGGAGGCACTCGCCGCTGTGTTTGCTGGACATCCGCGCCCGGTCGCTTGGGGTACCTGAGCAGTTACCTGTTTTGAAAGCTACGCGGATATGGTAAATTGGAGGCATGAAAGCACCCACACTCCCCACCCGCAAGCCCTATCCCAGCGATCTACGTGAGGGCGAATGGGCGCTGCTGGAGCCGCTCGTCCCCGCGATCAAGTCAGGCGGACGCCCCGCGCGCCACACGCGGCGCGAGATTGTCAACGCGATTCTCTACGTCGTGCAGGGCGGCAACCAGTGGCGCGCCATGCCACATGACCTGCCACCGTGGCAGACGGCCTATTACTATTTTCGCCGCTGGCGCAACGACGGGACCTGGGAGACAATCCACAGCGCGGTGCGGGAGCAGGCGCGGAAACGGCTCGGACGGGAAGCGCCCCCCAGCGCGGCGATTCTGGACAGCCAATCGGTCAAGTCCAGCCAAAGGGGGGGCTTCGGGGCTACGATGCCCACAAAAAGGTAATGGGACGTAAGCGCCATCTCTTGGTGGACACGCAAGGCTTCGCGCTCAAAGTGGTGGTCGCGGCGGCCGATGTGCAGGATCGTGACGGCGCGCGGCTGGTCGTGCAGGCGCTCCAGGTCTACGGGCCGGAGCTGCCCCGCATGCAGAAGGTCTGGGCAGATGCCGCCTACAGCGGCCCGCTGGGCGATGATCTGCGTGCGCAGCTGGGGTGGGAGGTCGAAATTGTGAAGCGCTCCGACACCCAGCCCAAGGACACCTTTGCGGTGCAACCGCACCGCTGGATCGTGGAGCGCACCGTCGCGTGGTGGGGTGGCCTACGCCGGTTGAGTCGGGACTACGAGTATCAGGTTGAGTCGCGCGAAGCGCTGATCTACGCGGGTATGACCCGGCTCATGCTGCGGCGGATGACGCGCAGAGACCAGCCGCTTGCAGCCCGTTCCAGCCCCGCTGCGTAACTTTCAAGACAGTTTCTTAACGGTAGACGCGGGTATCCGAAATTCGTAAGCGCGGAATATGCATGTGGCAATATACTCACAAGGATGCCAAATCGTCGGCGATTAATTCATTGCTAGTCTATCGATCACCCGATAGTTGACCGAGTTGGACCGAGTTGAACGGCATGTGGTTGAGGCGAGAGTGCAGCACATTTGTGGTCCGGCACATCATAAATGCGCAAGAAACCATGCAGACGATGGGGAGCAGAACAGCATGCGACGATTACGAAACGTCACCGTGGGCGTTGGCCTCCTAAGCGTCATCTCTGGCGCTATAGGCCTTGCGTACATCTGTTTTCTGATTTTTGCGCCACCAGACATACTTCTGGCAGTTTCCAGCCGTTCGCCCTTACCCTTGGTTCCCTTTAAGCCGTCCTCGGTCAGTATTGTCCAGTCTGCTGGGGGGGCCACCTACTTTTTTACGCGGCCTGGACCTGCCATCTTTATCTGCGCGGGTGGCTTACTAACCTTGGCGCTCGGCATCGTACGGTGGCGCATGCGACAAGTCATGTGGACAAGACTTGCAGTATGGTTTGGCGCTGCGCTCATTGTCGCATCGAATTTCCTCTCCCCTCTTATTCCTTATCCTGCAGCGCTACTTTTCGCCACAATATGTGCGATCACAGCCTCTGTCATGGTCGCCTCCCAGAGAAGGCTGGCTGCTGCATGAACTAGCGCCTGCTATGAACTGATAGACAGGTATATCCATTCGCGCAGCATCAAGCCAGTGAAGGCTGGAAAGGTCAATCCTGGTGCCGCTTCAGACAGGCGTTCATAGTCATGCGCCAAGCGCTAGAACCGCGCCGGGTAACACAAGCCGTTGTAGACATGCACAGATTGTGCTTGCGTCGCAGGAAGAGCTTATTCACCAATGTGAGGTACGAGGGCCAATTCGTCGTCACTGACTTCGGAGGGATAGAACTGTCAGCTATGAGTACCCTGTACTATCTCTCCCCGACCGCAAACTCACAGCAGGCTCAAGCTCTCTCTGGCTGCGCACTCGCCTTCTGTCAGGTGATGCCAGGTAGCAGACGACATGGGTTTTATCGGCCCTGCGCTAGTGTTTCATCAAGTCTTTCCAGCTTGACTCCTGCATATCCACATGGAAGTGGCGCGCCGCCTTCTTGATGTTCTCAAAGGCTCGTTCGCGGTCGGCGTTGGATACGTCTTCCACCTGATCGAAGCGCGCCAACGCATTCCGGACGTGGCTCGCGTCGGTCAGTGGCTCCTTGCGCTGCTTCGGAAACGCATAGGCCGAATCGGGCAGATCATCGCGCTTGCTGGCGGTCAGATCGCCGTGCGCCTCCACTGGCTTCCAGGTCGCTTCCGTACTCATCGCAGACTCCTTTCGCTCGCTCTATGCGCCTGGCTCCCCTCGCCCTCTGGGAGAGGGGTCGGGGGTGAGGGCGCTCACCATGTCTGCTCACAGCGACTTCCATGCCGATGAGAACAGCGTCAGTCGCCCAGCAGATGGCCCAGCAGCAGCGCATAGCGGGCGCGCAGCTCTGGTGTGAGCAGCGCTCGTTCCGTCATCAGCGCATCCGCCAGCGCGCTCGCGCAGCCACAGGTCGCGGCGGAGCGGTCGGCGGGCAGCGCCTGCGCCACCAGGCGAATGATGCGCTGGGCGTTGGCGACGTTGCGCGTCAGATTCGCCACCACCATCTCGACCGTCACCGGCTCCTCGCTCTCGCGCCAGACATCGTAGTCGGTGACGCAGGCCATCGTCGCGTAGCAGAGCTGGGCCTCGCGCGCCAGCTTCGCCTCCGGCAGCGCCGTCATGCCGATAATGTCGCAGCCCCACTGGCGATAAGCCCGCGACTCCGCCCGCGTGGAGAACTGCGGCCCCTCGATGCAGACATATGTCCCGCCACGGTGAAATGTGAGGTCGCCAATCTCCTCCATTGCGCTGGCGAGGCGCCCGCGCATGTCGGCGCAAAACGGCTCGGCGAATCCGATATGCGCGACGACGCCGCCCTCGAAGAAGCTGGCTGGCCGCGTCCTGGTTCGGTCGAAGAGCTGGTCGGGGAGGACAAGATCGAGCGGCGCGTAGTCTTCGCGCAGACTACCAACCGCGCTGACGGAGATGATGCGTTCCACGCCGACGCTCTTGAGCGCGTAGATGTTGGCGCGCGATGGAACCTCAGACGGGCTGAGGCGGTGCCCACGTCCGTGTCGTGGCAGGAATGCGACCGAAACGCCATCCAGATCGCCGATGGCGAGCGCATCGCTCGGTGCGCCGAACGGCGTGCTCACCTCCATCTGCTCTACGTGCGCGAGGCCCGGCATCGCGTACAGCCCGCTGCCGCCGATCACGCCCAACCGCGCGGTTCGCATCGCCATGCCGCCATCCTCCTGACGCTCACTGGCCGGTCGCATGACTCCTGCCGTTGAGCGCATCGCCCGCCGGGCGCACGACGAAGCGCACTTGCACGATCTGATCACCGCCATTTGAGCGCACGGCGATGTGGCAGACATAGGAGCCAACCTTGAGGCCAGTCGCATCAATCCGCACCGTCAGCGCAGAGCAGCTTTCATTGAATTTCTGCGGCTCGACCTTGAGCGCCGCGATATTCGTCTCGACACGGCCACTCAGCGCGCCGCCGCCCCGGTTGGCGATTTCCAGTTGCTGCGTCGCCGTCTGATTGACCAGAATGTAGCCCGCGTCCATCCGTAGTGGCCAGACATAGAGGCGCGGCGGCAGCGCTGGCGCGCCGGGCGAGCGCGGCGCCATTGACCCACTTGGCGGGTACGTGCTGTGCGAAGCGCGCGGGGCGAGCGGCGAGCGCAGATCGTGCGCGCTGCTCCCAGGGGCAGGCATGCCCGTCATACGACCGATACCGCTCGACGATGGGCCAGCCCGCGAAACACCCGCCGAGCGCGACTGCGATTGTCGCCGCGCCCATTCGAGCGCCTCGCGCAGCTCCTGCGCGTCGCGGTAGCGCTCCTGCGGCTGCAAATTCAGCGCCTTCAGGATGACACGCTCTACCACCTCCGGTGTGCGCGGATTGACCTCGCGAATTGGCCTGAGATTGTGGCCGGCCATGCGCAATGGCGCCGCCTCTGGCACGCGCCCGGTTAGCAGGTGATAGAGCGAGGCGCCCAGCGCATAGATATCCGAGCGTCGCTCCGAGCGCGAGCTATACTGCTCCAGTGGGGCGTACCCGTCGGTGCCAAGCTGCATCGTATCCTTCATGCGCGCCGGATGCAGCCAGCGCGCGATGCCAAAGTCAATCAGCTTCACGCTCCCATCGGGCAGCAGCATCACGTTGGCAGGCTTCAGATCGCGGTAGATGATTGGCGGGTTGCGTGAGTGCAGATAGCTGAGCGTTTCAGACAGCGACATGCCCCACGCGGTCACATCTTCCCAGTCCAGCGCCTCACGACGATATTGCACCAGCTCATCTTCGAGATTGTGACCTGGCACATACTCCATCACCAGAAAATACTTGCCCTGCTCGGTGAAGAGGTCGTAGACATGCGCCAGCGTTGGATGATCGAGTGATTGAAGCATCCGCGACTCGCGAAAGAAGTCGTTGATCGCCTGCGAACGCTTCTCTGGCTCGATCTGCGACTCGCTCATCTCCTTGATGGCGCGCTCGGCGTCGTTCTGAAACGAATCATGGGCGAGGTAGACGGCGCTCTGGCCACCTTGAGCGATTTTGCGTATAATAGCGTAGCGTTTGACCAGCAGATGCATCGGTGGCAGCAAGCCAGTGGACATGCGCGGTCGCCCCGCGCTGAGCGGAGCGCCGCACCCCGGACAGAATCGCGCCCCGCCGGGAGCCTCGGCTCCGCAGGCAGAGCAGCGAATCGCAGCCTCCATGAACCCACTCCCACCTCGCGCCGAGACAACTCCGCACACTCGTTGCAAGACCCCATACGTGCGGCCATTGTAACATAGTACGATAGATACCACACATCGCAT
>JAICSR010000133.1 GCA_025936795.1 Ktedonobacterales bacterium
CGTCGCAGGTCTCTGCGGTGTTGAAGTCGATCGCGTCTTTGAGGGTGTACAGATAGTACGCCGCCGGGGACGCGGTGCAGGGGCTTTCAGCCCGGTTGATGGAGTAGGCGTAGGTTTCCGAAGTGATCGGTGTGCCGTCGCTCCACTTCAAGCCTGGCTTCACCTTGAAGGTGTAGGTCAGACCGTCCGAACTGACCGTCGGCATGCCCTGCGCCGCCCACGGCTCGACCGCCAGTTTCGGGTCGAGGACGAGTAGACCAGGGAAAACAGCCGTAATCGCTTCAGCCGAATACAGGTCGGTGTTGACGGCCGGATCAAGAACTTTGATATCGGAGATACCGCCGATCTGGTCCTTGAAGATCTGCTGGCTATCTGGTACCGGGGTATTGCTGCTCGAGCTGCCGTTGGTCTGACAGCCGGCGAGCAGCATTGCGAGGCTGCCTGCCAGTGTCAACAGAGCGGCAAGAGACGTCTTGCGTGCGCCTGGTCGCATACGTGTTGAACCTCCTGAATTGCGCGTGACGCGCGAGCGCGCCAACCTGCGACACCCGAGGAAGGAAAGGAAAGGGACAGAATCGGCGCGCCCGCATCGGGTACGCGCATGGTCGGTTCCACAGAACAGCGGTGAACGTGTCGAGTCTTCCACAGCCACACCCGTCATGGATGCTCGAGCTGCGTCGCCGGTGTATGTCCTGCGCTACATCCAGTGTTTCCTGGGTTTCCTGATCCTCGCCGACGCGCCATGTGGCGCGCCGTTTGGTTCCATCGCAAGGTAACTATTGTTGCCTGCGCTACTTCCTGCGCTTGATGGTCTTCGCTCACGCGCTGTGTGGCGCGATGACTGAGACGACTGATTCGATCAGCGACGCGCTTCCCTCGTGTGAGTAGCCGAAGCGCAGGATTGGTATCGTACACAATACTACGTAGGGTTCCCTCCAAATATCACAGCACGATAGATAACCTTCGGCGCCGCGACCTTGCCCTGGCGCCGTCTGCGCGATGATGTGTCCAGCGTTCTTGTATGCCCGCGCGAGTTGCTCGCCGTGGTGGGAACGAGTGGCCGCATGTCATACTGCGCACATCATATGAATCAGTACGTCATGTTACGGTCAACGATCACACACTGCGATGATCTGAGATGATCTCAGACGAGACTCGTCGCCCTGACGGATACGGAGGCGTGTGTGACGATAGCAGTGACGTGGCGCCATGCGTTGAGGCGCAGCAGAGCGCATGAGGAGGAGCGCGCATGTCGTCCCAGCATCCATCCCAGCGCCCATCCCAGCGAGGCGACCCCGCCGATAGCCCCTGGCGCACGCTCGCGGCGCGCGAGGTCTATCGCAACCAATGGCTCAGCGTCACCGAATATCAGGTCATCCGGCCAGATGGCGCGCCGGGACTTTACGGCGTGGTGGACCCTGGCGACAATGTGACCATCGTCGCGCTCGACGATGACGAGCAGGTCTGGGTGGTCGAGGATTTTCTCTATCCCATCCAGCAGCGCGGCTGGTTTCTGCCCACTGGCGCGATTGAGCAGAGCGAAGACCCGCTGCTAGCGGCGCAGCGCGAGCTCGCGGAGGAGACGGGCCTGCGCGCCACACAGTGGGAGCGCCTGGGCGCATTCTACCTGACGCCGGGCATCGCCACGCAGCGCAGCTATCTCTTCCTCGCGCGCGGGCTGACGCCGGGCGAGCCACAGCGCGAGCCAACCGAGCGTGGCATGACACAGCGGCGCATGCCTCTGCGCGCGGCCCGCATTGCCAGCAGACGCGGCGAGGCGCTTAGCGCCGTCACGGCGCTGGGCCTCGCCCTCGCCTGGGAAGCCCTACACGCGGATGAGGTGTGAGGCGTGACAACACGTCCGTCGGGGTTTGCAGGCTCACTGGCTCCCCCTCCCCAACCGCTCCCGCTGCGGCGGGAGCGGGGCTGGGGGTGAGGTTTGCTCGCTGGCTAGGCTGTGAAGATCGCCTCGGTGAGCTCGCTCAGGTCGCGTAGCGCCGCGTCTGGCGCACAGGCGCGCAGATCGTCGAGCGAGTGAACGGAGCCGGTGGCGACGGCGATTACACGCAGGCCATGCGCGGCGCCGCAGCTGATATCCGCTGGGGTGTCGCCGATCACCCAGGTATCGCGGCGCTGGGGATGCGCGCCTGTCAGCCGCGCGGCGCGGGCCAGCGCCAGCGGTGGCAGCGCGGCGCGATCCTCGGCCTGGTCGCCGAAGCCGCCGATCCACGGCGCGACGCGCAGGTCGGCGTCTGGCGGCGTCTGCGCCTGCACGAAGCGCGCAGCCAGCCCGGCGGCGGAGAGCTTGCGCCAGGCGATGCGTTCGATGTTGCCCGTCACCAGCCCAAGCGTCGCGCCAGAGGCGAGCAGCCAATCGAGTGTGGACGCGGCGTGTGGCGTGTGGTAGGCGCGCAGGTCAGCGGGCGCGAGCAGATCGTAGGCGTCGGCGGCCGCGATACAGAACGTGGCCAGCCCAGTGGTGATTTCGGCATCGGGTACGCCCGCCGCGAGCAATTCGCGTCGCGCGATGGCGCTATCGGTCATGCCCGCCGTCTGGCCAAACTCAGCGGCGGTCAGTCGCACATCGAAGATGGCTCGCGCCGCCTCACAGAGCGCCTGCCGATGGACGGGTGGCGCGCCCCGCACCAGCGTGCCATCTATGTCGAAGAGTATTAGCCTCACACGGCCTCCCGCCCGGCCAGACCAGTTGGTTGGCGCAGGTGCCAATCGGTCACGCGCTGGTAGGCGTGGCCCAGGCGCAGCAACGCTGGCTCGTTGAAGTGTCCGGCGGCAAGTTGCAGGCTGGCGGGTAGCCCGGCGCTGGTAAATCCACAGGGCAGCGCGAGCGCCGGTTGGCCTGTAAGATTGAATGGGAAGGTATTGCGCAGCGTCGCGTAACTCGCCGCGACCTCACGCTCGCCCAGGCGCAGCGGTTCGTCGAGTGTGGCGATGCGTGGCGCGATGATCGGCAGCGTCGGCATGGCGAGCGTGTCGAGGTCACTCAGCAGCGCCCGCATCTTCGCCGTGAAGGCCTGGCGGATGCGCTGCCCACGGATGTAGTCCGAGGCCAACTGCGCGGCGCCCAGTTCGATGCTGGCGCGTACAGCGGCGGTATAGCGGTCGGCGCGCTCGCTCGCCCAGCCCATCTCGGTGTGGTAGAGCGCGGCTTCGGGTCGCTGCACCGCCCGATAGCAGCTAGCGAACAGGTCCTCGTTCAGCTCCGCTGGCAGATCAACCTCGCGCACCTCAGCGCCCAGCGCCTGCAACTGGCCAATGGCTGCGCGCACGAGCGCCGCCACCTCTGGCTCGACGCCCTCGAAGAAGAACTGGCGCGGCACGCCGATGCGCGTGCCCCGCACGGCCTCCGCTGGCTCGCGCCGATCCATCAGCCCAGCCGCGAAGTCCAGCGTGGGCGCCTCGATGCTGTCCGGGTCGGCGGGATCGTAGCCCGCAAGCTCATCCAGCAGCAGCGCGCAGTCTTCGACGCTGCGCGCAAGCGGCCCAGCATGGTCATATGACCAGCTCAGGGGGATGACGCCCGCGCGACTGACCAGTCCATAGGTCGGCTTGAGGCCCGTCACGCCGCAGCACGCCGCTGGAATGCGAATCGAGCCGCCCGTGTCGGTGCCGAGCGCGGCCAGAAACATGCCCGCCGCAATGCCCGCCGCCGAGCCGCCGCTGCTGCCGCCGGGAATGCGCTCCAGGTCCCAGGGATTGCGTGTGGGCGGCGTGAAGGTTCCCCAGGCGAACTCATGCGTATTGGTCTTGGCGACGAGCGCCGCGCGCGCCGCGCGCAGCCGTGTCACCGCCGCCGCGTCCTCGTCGGGGATGTAGTCCTCCAGCACGCGCGAGCCTGCGGTCGTGCGCACGCCGCGCGTCTCGTAGAGGTCTTTGACGCCGATGGGGATGCCACAGAGCGGGCTGGTCTCGCGTGCGGCGCGCTGGTCGCTCAGTTCCGCATCTGCTGCGAGCGCCGCCGCCTGCGCATCCGCCGCCATCACCGTGACGCAGGCCTTCAGCGCGCCATCGAGCGCCTGGATGTGTTCCAGGCTGCGCTCGACCAGCGCCATAGCTGTCAGCGCGCCGCTGCGCAACTGGCGCGCGGCCTCCGCGACCGTCAGCGGCCAGCGCCCGCTCGTGTCTGCTGTCTCCGCGCTCACTCGCGCCTCCTCGCCTCGGCTCGTTGCAGGCTCATCGCCTCTGAGGGCATCGAAAAAGTAGAAACCTTTGAAGATACCTTTAAACTACACGTCAGCTGCGCGCGCGCATAAGCGCCTCGGCGCGCAGCAGATCATCGGGTGTTGTCACCTTGATGTTCGCCGCATCGCCGGGCGCGATGACCACTGGCGCACCTGCCGCCTCGACCACCGACGCAGTATCCGTCCCCTCGAAGCCCTCATCCCGCGCGCGATCATACGCCGCCAGCAGCGTGCGCGCCTCGCAGGCCTGCGGCGTCTGCGCCCGCCACAGCTCATCCGCCGCGAAGACCTGCTGCGCCACGCCGTCCACGCCGACCCGCGCGATGCGCTCATCCGCCGCGACGGGCGTCGCCAGCAGCGCGCCGCCCGGTCGGGCCAGCCCGCGCACAGCCGCCACCAGCCGAGCGATCTCTGCGTCCGTCACCAGCGGACGCGCCCCGTCGTGAATCATCACCAGCGCGATCTCGCCTGAGGTGATGCGCGTGCGCAGTGATTCCAGCGCGCGCTCCTCCGACTGATGGCGTGAGGCGCCACCAGCCAGTGTTGCGCTGACCTTCGTGAAGGCGTAGGGTACGAGCAGTTCCGCGTGGATGCGCGCAAGCTCATCTGGGCGCCCGATCACGACGATCTCATCCACCAGCGGTGAGGCTTGAAACGCCTTGATCGCGTGCGCCCCGACGGGCATGCCAGCCAGCGGCAGGAAGATTTTGTTCTGCGCGGCGCCCATACGCGCGCCCTGGCCCGCGCAGAGCACGATGGCCAGCGTCTTGCCGCGCCCAACGCTCTCGTTGGCGCCGTGCGTCACATCCGCTCCTCCACTGCTCGCTCCGCGCCGCCACGTAGCTGCGTCTGCGCGCCAGACTACTCTGGGCTAATTGTGACGGGCCTCCGTGTGCAGGCTGCTGTCAATCGCGGCATCCACACGGTCGGCCAGTGTGTGGTCGCCGCGCAGTTCCGTCGCTAGCCGCACGCCAGCGGTCAGCAGCGCATTCTGGCCGCCGCTCGCCAGGGCAGGACGCAGCGCCAGATACTCCTCAGCCGCCGCCGCGACGAGTTGCGCCGCTGTGGGCGCATCGCCTGCGCTGGTCGTCACATCGCTGCGCGCCGCGACCAGGCCCACCACGCCAGCGAAGGCGCGCGGCGTATTCTCCATCTGCATGAAACGGCGCGCCGCCGCGATGGCGCCAGGGGTGTCGCCCGCCATCGCGCTCTGCTCCACCGTGCGGATGAGCGTGCTGCCGATCAGGCCGCCGGAGACGGGCATCGAGGAAGCGGCAGGCAAGGCAGCCGCGCCCGCCGGGATGCTCACGCCCAGCGCGTTGACGGCCACCGCCGCCGTGTAGAGCATTGGCCAGACGTCGTGGTGCTGGGTCTGGCGCATCACCGTCGCCACGGCATGTACGTAGAGCAGTGTCTGCCCGGCGCTGGTCAGCGCCGCTGTATCGCCCATCCCGATGCTGTTGATGCGCTCGGCCACGGCCAGCGCCATGCCATTGACGATGCCAAGCGGAGTCGCGCCCGCGCGCAGCGCCTCGAGCGTCGCGTCGCAGGCCGCCGTCGCATCACCCGCCATCAGCGCGCGCTGGTAGCTGGCTCCGGCGTGCTGCTCAGCGGGAATTGAGAGGCGTGTGCGCATCCATGAGAGGTCGTGCGCCTGATCGCTGGCATATGCGCGGGCCGTCTCGCCGATCTGGCCGTTCGGCGCGGCGTCGCTCAGCAGGTTGGTCGCCCAGAAGATGAACGCGGGATAGCGCCCACCCCACTCGGCCATCTCCATGATCTCGCTGGCCGTGACGATGCCCGTGAGTGGCATGCCGCCGCCGACGAAGCGGAAGCGCAGCGCGACGTAGAGCGCTTCGAGCACGGCGCGATAGTCGGCGCCGGTCGCGTTCAGGCCGAGCAGCACGCGGCGCAGTGTCGTCACATCGCGCGCCGCAAACGCAGCGCTGACGGCTTCGTGGGCGCTCTTGCCGCCGGGAATCTCCATCGGCTCAATCGGGTCTGGCAGGCTTGGCTCAGGTTGGGATATGCTGGCGCGCACGGCCTCCTGCGTGGCCATGAAGCCCTGCACGAGCGGCATGGCTGGCGCAACCTGGCGCCGCTGCTCCTCGCCTGGCTCCGGCCCCATCGGGATCGCCTTCATCCAGTCGGTGACTCTGCCGCTGACCGCCAACACGCCCAGCGCACGCGGAGAGGCGCCGCCCCAAAGCGCATCAATCCCTACACGGCCACCGACTTTCGACGGTTTCAGATTGCGCTGGCCCAGCAGCTTGAGGGTCTCGCTGATGACAGCCGCTTCATCGCCGCTGGCAATCGCCTTGGCGAGGGTTGTGGTGTCCGCATAGAGCATCATGGACATGCGCTCTCGTCGCTCCTTTACTTCTTACATGCTGGCGTTCGCCCAGCGTCTCGTTTGGCGCTCGAATGGCGCGCGACCGACGCGCTCAGGCGCCGCTCTGCTCGCGCAGCTCGCGTATCTGCTGCTCGATCGGCGGGATGTTGATGTAGTCTTCGTCCAGCAGGCGATAGGCGCGCTGGAGATAGAGCTGCGCCAGCCGCGCGCCCGTCTCATCGGAGCGAGTGGCCGCCTCGGCGAGTTGGTCGGCGCGATACTTCTCGGGCAGGGTCGAGGCGAGCATGCGCAACTGGCCGCCCACCTCGTCGAGGACGCGGGTGTCGTGGCCATCAATCGCGTAGCGCGCCTGGCCCGCAAGACGCGCCATCTCGCCGAGGCGGTCGCGCTCTGGCAGCGCGCTCGCCACGATCATCTGTGGATCGAGGTCATCGAGCGCTAGGCCACCCGCCTTGGCGCCGCCTGTGGCGCTGCTGCCAGTGGTGGCTGCGCCCTCGCTGGGCGTGGGCCAGCGCGCCTGAAACTCCGCGTAGCTGCGCCCATACTCGGCGCTCGCCTCCGCTGCGAACACCATCCGCTGGCTGTCGTCGGAGATGAGCAGCGTGCCGATGTCGCAGAGGTCGTCGCCGCGTTCCTCAGCCATCTGGCGCAGCATCGCGAAGCTTTCGACCTCCTCCAGCATCGGTGGAATCGGCATCGCGCTCATCGCCGCGCCATCGCCCAGCGCCTCGGCTGGCAATTGCCCGCTGAACATCGGCGGCAGATATTTGCCCAGCGAGAAGGAGATTGGCAGGGTGACGCAATAGGTCGCCACATAGCGCTCGCCTGGCCCAGAGAGGCGGGCGTAGAGAATCGCGTGGCCGCGTGGCGCATCCGCATTCCCCAGCTCAAAGCGCAGACTCATTCGCCACTCCTCGCGCTACTCGACGTTTGGGGCGCGTCGCTGCGCCGCTCTCATCTGCGCGGCGCCAGCGCACGGCCCCCACCTGACTATTCTACCCGCGCGCAGGCGCATTCGCAACGCCGCCCACGTGAGCCAATCTCCTGTCCAGACGGGCGCTATACTATGCCGATACGCCTTTTCGCTCGCGACGTTCGGAAAAGTCAGGGGAATCGAACATGCTGGATGAGTTGAAGCGCGCATTTGAGCAGGCGCAGCAACAACCAAACGAAGCGCAACACGATCTTGCCCAACGCATTCTCGACTGGATCGCCGAACAGCGCGACGAGCGCGAATGGGGCGCCATCATCAGCAGTCCCGCCGGGCAGGAGACGCTGGAACGGCTCGCCGCTGAGGCGCGTGAAGAGATTGCGCAGGCTAAGACACGCGATCTGAGCAACCTTCTGTGAAGTCGCGTATCACAGCGCGATTCGTCCATTTGTTCTCCCAACTCCCCTCAGGGGAACATCACCTCGAACTCTCCGAGCCGCTCTACAGTTGCCCAAAGTGCGGCGAATACGAGCGTCTGGAGGACGTGACACGCCGCGACGATCATCAGACGGAAAATGCCTAGTTATGGTCAACCCACAGGTAGTGATAATGTCCGTTACCAACACCTGCGCGAAAAGAGAGGGGACAATGCGTATGAGTCGCAACTTCTATCGGTTGCCCACACGACCGAGACGTCAGACAATCGCAACGCTCCGTGGCGGGGTCGTCGTGGTCGTGGTCGTAGCGTGCGCCGCTGTCTTGATCGCCCTCGTCGCGCACGGCAGCGCGCCGTTCAGCGTGTTCAGTGCGCCGACCGCGACCGCGCTACCCACCGCGACGACGGACCCCGCCCTCCTGGCCCACAACTTTACCAGCACGGTCAACAACAACGACTTGTCGCTGCGTGAGGACATGGCGGCGATGGGGCGGGCCTGCGGCGCTGTGACCGCATCGACCGCGTCGACGTGGTCGACGTGCAACGCGGCCATCCAGACCGTCGAGAACACGATGCAATCGTTTCAAGATGAGCTGACCCACGCGCCCGCACCACCGTGTTTTCATGCCGTCGATACGACCCTGCGCCACGCGTTCGTGGTCATCCAACAAGGGTCACAGGACGCGACCAACGGCGTCACCGCTCAGGACGCGTCGGAGGTCAATCAGGGGATAACGCTCTATACGCAGGCGTCCACACAACTCATAACCGCGATGAACGAGATATACGCGCTGTACGCGACGACGTGCTCAGGGCTTGCGCACGGCTAAACGGAAAACACACGGACGCAACAAACAAGACTCCCAACATCGGGGCGGGACCGATGTTGGGAGTCTTGTTTGTGTCTGGAGGTGACTGTCGCTCGACCAGACGCCGAGCGGCGCATTGGACGCCCCGATGTTGGGCGAGGCTAGGTTAGGGTGGGTTAGATGCAGACCTCAGCGTACGTGGTCTGGATTAGGCCTGGGCCGCCGATGTCACTCGCGCCCGCTCCCGATGCGTAGCAATGTCCAGCGGGCGGATTCCCTGTATCGGTCACACTCCCGCCACCCGTCACACAGCCGGTCACGGCGTAGTTATAGGTGACACCAGTGCCTGAATTGAACAGGATGGCCGAGACATCTTGACACGAGCCGCCGATGCTGTACTGCGTGTAGGATTTGAGGTTGCCGCAGTACGCGGAGGTGCTGGTGTTGATGTACTCGTACAGGTAGCTGTTGAAGCTATCACCGGAGAGGAAGCTGCCACTTCGCGAACCGATCAGCGACCAGTTACACAGCAGGAGCGGACTATCGCTGATCGTGTGCGCGCCACTGGTTGACGCGGCGTGCGCTGGCGAGGCTGGCGAGGCGTGCGCCACTGCGCCGCTCCCGAACGTGAGGGACAACAGGAGCGCGAGGGACAGCAGGAACGCGCCCAACGCGCTCCGGAGTCGTGCAGGGATGGTGGTCAAAGCGATGTTCTCCTCTCGCCTGCCCGCACACCCGTCAGCGCGTCATGCAGTCAGGTCATTCACACGCGAGGTCAAGCCAATGACTTGACCTCGCGGCGAACCCTATCATGCGACCGGTGTCACCGCCATGCGTACACAGGGCAAAATACTCATCAGTGGGTGTTATCAAAGAGACTGTTATATCAGGGCGACACACACAGGGCGTTTGTTGGGGAAACAGGCAGAATGTTCTGCATGGACGCGCCTGCCTGCTTGTTTGCCATGAGTCGCACCTATCTTCCCAGCAAAGAGCGTAAGGAGTGTGAGAGGAGGGCGCTCACGTTCTGCGCCATGACCCGAGAG
>JAICSR010000242.1 GCA_025936795.1 Ktedonobacterales bacterium
AGGCGGCCATCATCGCGGCGGGCGGCTCGCCGCTGGGGCTAGCGACCGACATCGGCGGCAGCATCCGCGTGCCGGCGGCCTTCTGTGGCATCATCGGACTGAAGCCAACGGCGGGGCGCACGCCCGATCTCATCAGCTTCGGCATGCCGCTGGGGCAGCGCGCCATCGTCAGCCAGGTAGGGGCGCTGGCGCGTACCGTGGACGACGTGGCGCTGGCGCTGACGCTGATCAATGGAGGCAGCGCGCCACAGGTCGAGCCGCCGATGCCGCTGGGCGATCCCGCGACGGTGGAGATTGCGCAGTTGCGCGTGGCCTATTACACCGACGATGGCATCTTGCCGGTGGCGCAGAGTGTACGCCGGGCGACGGTAGAGGCGGCGGGACTGCTGGCGGCGCGTGGCGCGCAGGTGACGGAGTGGCGCCCACCCGCGATGGAGGAGGCCAGCGACATCTTCTTTGGTGTGCTCAGCGCGGATGGTGGGGCGGGCGCGAAAGCCTTCCTGGGGCGCAATCCACGCGACCCACGCATCGGCCAGTTAGTGACGCTGGCGAGCGCATCGCGCGGGATGATTGGCGTCGCGGGCGGCGCGCTGCGGCTGCTCGGCCAGCGCAGCCAGGCGCGTGTCGCGCGCAACTTCGGCCATCACGACACGCTCCACTACTGGCGGCTGGTGGAGGCGCAGATGGCCTATCAGCGGCGATTCGCGCAGGCGCTCGACGACGACCCCGGCGGCCCCTTCGACCTCATCATCTGCCCAGCCGCCGCGCTGCCCGCCTTCCGCCACGGTGATAGCCGCGATCTGGTGACGGCGGGCGCCTACGCCACGCTCTATAACGTGCTGGGCTATCCCACTGGCGTCGTGCCTGTCTCCACCGTGCGCCCCGGCGAGGAGCAGCCACGCAAGGCCAGTCGCGACGCCGCCCAGCGCGCCGCGCCGAGGAGGGCAGCGCCGGGCTGCCACTGACCGCGCAGGTGGTCGCGCGTCCCTGGCGCGAGCATGTCGCGCTCGCCGCGATGCGCGCCATCGAGCAGGCGGTGGCAGCCGGTGGCGGCATGCCCCACCCCGGCGCCGTCTGAGGGGAACGCCAAAAGCCCCTCTCCCGCAAAGCGGGGGAGGGGTTGGGGAGGGGGCTTGCGCGTCTCGTTCAGAAGGCAGTCGGCTTGAGCGCCACGGCCTTGCGCAGCGACTCCAGATCGCGCACGGTGTAGTGCAGTTCGGCGGCGAGCCGGGCTACCTCGCGCATGTTGCCAAAGTAGGTCATCTGCATGTCAATCGCCATCAGCATGCCCAGCAGCAACGCCTCTGGCAGCGCCTCACGTTCGAGCGCTGAGAGCTGGCGCGCGCGCGCATAGCTGGCGATGGTGGCGCGCAGCAGCGGTGGTCGGCGGTCGCCCAGGCCCCAGGCGAAGTCGAAGAGCGCTGTATCGGTGTGGGCGCGCTCGAAATCGAGAATGCCGGAGATGCTGGAGCTGATCGCATCGCCGCGCCAGAGCATATTCGCCGAGACGAAGTCGCCGTGGACGACCAGCTTGGGCAACTGTGGATACAGTTCGGCGAAGTAGCGTCGCGCCAGGCGGTCGCGCACGTAGCCTAGCAGGTCGGCGGGCAACTCCGGGTAGGGCTGCCAGCCCTCCAGCACGCGATCAACCGTGTCAAGAGTCCATGCAGCCCACGGGGCGAATGGCTCGCCATCGGGGGTGAACCCCTCTAGCGCGGCATGCAGCGCGCCGAGGGTCTCAGCGGCCTTCGGGCGCCCCCACATCCACTCGCGCTCAGTGGCATGGCGCCCATCGAGCGCGTGGTAGAGCGCCCAGTAGGTATCGCCGATGCGTGTGAAGCTGGCGCCGTCGCGGTCGAGCGCGACACGCGGGGCAGGCAGCCCCTCCTCGATCACATGCTGATGAATGCTATGCACATAGGTGATGGATTCCGGGGGAAACCAGGGATGAAACTGCTTCAGGAAGAAGCGCTTTGCCCCCACGCTGACCTCCCAGAAGTGGGCGCGCGGGAGCTGAGTCTCGCTGGCGCCCGGTTTGGAGATCTGCCAGCCGCTGAGTGGATAGCGCCGGAGCGCCTCAGCGACCTGATCGGTCGCATACCACTCATCGAGCGAGAGCGCCTCGCCGGCCAGCCCCAGTTCCTCCGCGCACGACTCACAGCCGATCAATTCGCCCGCAGGATTCACCACAAGCTCGTGCAGCACATGATGACAGTGCGGACAGGTGAGTGGCGCTTCCGCATCCGGAGACAGTGGCGCAGTCATATCTTCTCCTTGAGTAGAACAGACCCCGTGGGGCGCCTGTGACATCGCAGATGGCAGGCCCCCGCGCGCAGATCGCCAGCGACAGAACAAGCTCATTGTCTGATTGTAGCTGAACGCCAGAGGGAGCGCAGCCTGGCTGCCGCAAGGCGGTACTGCCAGGCCAGTCTCGATCCAGGACTACAGGACTAGCACATTTGCGTGACTGGCTTCCTGCCAGACACAGCGCGCGCATCGTCAAGGTTCACAGCTAAGGTGAGGCGTGAGCAGGGTATCGCGTCGTATCACCAGTTTCGCCCGTATCGCGCTCGCGCAGGTGAGCGCGGTAGTGGCATCCAGTATATCATGCTGTCAACCCAGGTCTACCCCGATGGGAGTCTTGGCCTAGTCGGCATTAGCGCAAAACAGCGCTCTCTCCCTGCCACCCCGCGTGGTTGCGGCGCTCGCGTGCGTCCTGCGGCTGAACAAAGGATTGTTCATACGGTGCGATAGTACCTGCGGATCAGCGCTCGCGTCATCCATCTGGCCAATCTCAGATCGGCGCCCCATGCGCGGGAGTGTGGCCTCACACTTGCAATGACGTAGCCCTATGGAGTGAGAGCGCGCCTCATCGCGAGGAATCGGGAGGCGCCGAACGCGCAGATTGTGTACGAGAAAGGAAGGATCATGCTCGACAATCAGGGGTATCAGAACATCCCAGCGGACCAGCAGATCTTGGAAGGCACGCCGGTTTATGATGTGAATGGCGACAAGGTCGGCGAGGTCAGTGATCGCGGGCTACAGCGCAATGCGCTGATCGTGCATAAGGGGTTAATCTTCCCCAAGGACCTCTATGTCCCGCTCAGCGCGATTCGTGGACGCAACGCCGACGGCGTCTTCCTGAACGTGGCAAAGGGCGACATCAACAGTCAGAACTGGGATCAGCCGCCTGCCGATACCATGGACACGACGAACAGGATGACGAACACCACCAGCGCGGCCAGTGGCGCGGTCGCTGGCGCTGCGACCGCCGGAACGACATCGAGCGATGTCCACATCCCATTGCACGAAGAAGAGCTGGTGGTCGACAAACAGCGCCAGCAGATCGGCAATGTGCATGTGCATCGCGAAGCCACCGAGGAGCAGCAGACTGTTCAGGCTCCGGTGACACACGAAGAAGTTTATGTGGAGCGCAGACCAGGCGAGAATCTGCCGGTCGGCGACGACGCCTTCACCGACAAGGATATTGATGTCCCGGTGATGGGCGAGCAACTCAATGTGTCCAAGGAGGGCCGTGTCGCTGAGGATGTTCACCTGCGCAAGGATCGCGTGACGGAGCAGCAGCGCGCCTCGGATACGGTGCGCCGTGAGCGCTTGAACATTGATGGCCAACCCGAAGATGTCGTTCAGTCTCGTGACGCCACGGATAACATGGACGACATGGACACCCGCGATGTGAACAACCCATAGCTGTAAAGCGTCTTTGGCGCTTGTCGCACCCATCTGCCGCAGCGACGCTCGGCGCAGGTAGGTTGCGGCCAGCGTACCCGGAAGCTCATATCGAAGCCAGCAGCGAGCGCCAGCCCGCCGCTGGCTTCTGCGTCACTGCCGCTGCGCATGAGCGGCGAGCGGCCAGGCGGCAAGGAGGAACGCAATGGATACCTACAGCGAGGCGCCCCATGACCTCGTCGTCAATGGCGAAGTAATCGGGCCAGGCGCGTTAGTCGAGGCGAGCGATGGGCCACTTGGGCGGGTCGAGCGGGTGATCGGCGATATGTCGGGCGTCGGGCCGAACGCTGGCGCGGCGCGCTCGCTGCTCGTGCGCACTCCCGATGGCCAGGCGCTCGAAGTGGCGACGGAGGCCGTGAGCCGGGTTACGCCAAACCAGCCCACGCCAATCGTGCATCTGCGCCTGAGCCGCGCATTCCTGGGCCTTGCCCCCATCGAGGCGACCCAGCCACGCGCGCCAGAGCCAGCAGTCGCGCCCGATGCGCAGGCGAGCGACATCGCCACGAGTGACGACATCAGCGTGCCACTGGCGGAGGAGCGGCTCACGACCAGCACGCAATGGCGCGAGCGTGGGCGCGCACACATTCGCAAGCGCGTCGCCTATGAGGACCAGCGCCTGGTAACGCCAGTGACCTATGAGGAAGTGATCGTCGAGCATATCGCGCCAGAGCGTTTCGACGCCGATGCGCCGGTCGCGGTGGATGAGTTGATTATCCCCGTTCTCGAAGAGCGGCTGGTGGTGCATAAAGAGACCGTCGTGCGCGAATACGTGCGCGTACGCAAGCAGAGCCGCGAGCGGCAGTATCAGGTGCGCGGGCAGGTGCGGCGCGAGGTCGTGCAGGTGGATGAGACGCCAGACCCGGCCTTTGGCGACGAGAGCGCCCCGCTGACGCGCGAGCGCACCATCGGCCCGACTGAGGCAGATTCAGCGCCATCGGCGCCCTAGCCCTCAGGGCAGCGCCTGCCCGAAGACCCGCAGGAAATTGCCACCCATGACGCCAGCGATGTCGTCGTCGCTATAGTCATGCGCTCGCAGGCCATCCGCCAGCGCGGCGAGGTCGGCCACGGTGTCGAAGGGCTGCGGGGTGGACTCGCTGCCCGCGCCGCCATCGAAGTCGCTGCCAATGCCGCTATGCAGCGCGTCGCCGGTCAGTTCGCGCACGTGGTCGAGGTGGCGCAACACCGCGTCCAGGCCGACGGGGCCTTGCTCAGGCTTCCATCCGGCGACGAGGAAGCCGTTGTGCAGCACGACGCCAATCACCACGCCGCGCGCGGTGGCGGCGCGAATCTGGTCGTCGGTGAAGTGGCGGTCAGTCGGCAGATAGATGCGGCTATTGGTGTGGCTGGCGATGATTGGCCCGCCGTAGCGTTCGAGCGCCTGCCAGACGGCGTCGTCGGCCATGTGGCTGAGATCGAGGATCATGCCGAGCCGCTCCATCTCAGCCAGCAGCGCGAAGCCGATGTCGGTGAAGCCGCCGGGATGGCCAGTGCCGCCGCAGTAGCGCGAGCCACGCCATGTCGGCCCGATGATGCGCAGGCCCGCCGCATACCACTGCTCCAGGTCGGCGGGGTCACGGATGGGGTCGGCGCTCTCCATCAGCGGGAGGAAGCCGACGGGGCGCTTGTCGGGCGAGGGCGCGGCGGCGTGGTCGCGGATGAGCGCGTCGAGGTCGGCGCGCGAGCCGATCAGCCGTACCCCCGCGTCATCTGGCTCAGCGGCCAGCGCCTGGTAGTAGCGCATCTGCGCCCAGCCGTCGGTCGTCATCGCCTCCTGCTCCTCTGGCATGCAGAAGATGGTGGAGCAGACCAGGCCAATCCCACCGCGCCGATGCTCTGGCAGGCCGATCATCACGGTGTCGCTCATGTGGCTGAGGGTTTGCCCGCCAGAGCTATCGGCGCCCGCATGGGCAGCGGCGGCCTCGCGGGCGCGCTGTTCGACAATCGAGCGGCGCACGTCGCGGTCGTGGTGCAGCGCGTTATAAGCGATATCTTCGTGGGCGTCTACGATGAACATGGCGATCTACTAGCTCCTCACTCTCGGCGCGACGGCGGTGTCGCTCTCAGTGTACGAGACGAGGAGGCATGCTGCCAGGGGCTACGGAGCGGCTGAGATGTCGTCCGACTCAGGCGCCTTGGGCGATGTCGGCCAGAATCTCGCCATCGTGCCATTCTGGCTCGCGCTCCAGCAGCGGCAGCATCTCGTGGTAGCGATTATCCTGCTCAGGGCTTGCGGCGTTCGCGCGATACGTCTCCTGCGAGTCGAAGACGACGGCGAGATAGAACTCATTTGGGTCGGAGTCCATCCGATAGGCATAGGTCGCCCGATAGCCCGGAACCCGCAGCGCGCTGAACTCGCGGAACTGCGCCAT
>JAICSR010000452.1 GCA_025936795.1 Ktedonobacterales bacterium
CCCTCCCCCGCTGCGGCGGGAGAGGGGCTATTCGTCTCTCCCCTCGCCCGCTGAGAGAGGGTTCAGGGGAAATGGCGCGTTCACTCGCCGTTGAGCAGATCGAGCGTCTCCCAGAGTGAACGCACGATCCGCCACGGCTGCGGCTGCCCTGCTGCGAGCGCGAACTCCAGCTGCGGGGCTGGGTTGGCGCCGCGCCGCAGCAGGACGCTTCGCAGGCCCGCCGCATTGGCCCCGGCGACATCGTTAGCCAGCGAATCGCCAACATACAGGCAGCGCTCGGCTGGGGAGCCAGCCGCCGCCAGCGCAGGCGCAAAGGCGCGCGGGTCGGGCTTGCGCGGACCCATCGTATCGGAGGCCCAGAAGCCGTCCACCCTGTCCAGCAGCCCCAGCCGCGCGGCTTTGGTTCGCTGGCTGTCGGCGTGTGTATCGTCGGCGCCGTTGGTGATGACGCCGACGTAGACGCCGCGCGCCCGGAGCGCATCCAGCGCCGCCGTGTCGTCGAAGGCGCGCAGGTGGGCAAGTTGCGTCTCGCCCAGCAGCGCGTCGAGCCGGTCGGCCAGCGCATCGTCGGGCATGCCCGCAGCCGCCAGCGTGCGGCGAAAGCGCAGCCCGCGCACCTCGGCCATCGTCAGCGCGCCCACCTCCAGTTTCGGCAGGAGGTCCGCGTGCGCCTGCCGCCAGGCGTCGTCCAGCGCGCTCGCCGTCAGTGTCGGCCTGCTGGCCAGCGCGGCTGCGAACGCTGCCCGCCGCCCGGCTGCGAAGGCAGGCGCCGCAGCGCAGAGCGTGTCGTCGAGGTCAAAGAATACCGCGCCAATCACACGCGCTCCCTCTACGCTGAGATGCCACGCCCACCGCCCGATGTGTTAGCCAGATACCAGTATACACCCAAAAATACGTTAGCTGGCAACTGCGCATTCCGCATTTCCTGACGATATACTGCCTTTAACCGGAAGCCTCATTCGCTCAATTTCGCTCAAAGAGGAGTGCGCCGATGGACGAAGGCTTTTCCTCGCCAATCCCGGCAGACGCCGCCAATGTCGCCGCCTCTGCCGCAGGCCCTGCCGCAGGCCCTGCCACAGACTCCGCAGGCGCTCCAGACGCCGCTGCGATCAGCCGTCCCTGGCTGGCGCATTACGCCGCCACTGTGCCAGCGACGATTGCCGTGCCAGAGCATTCGCTGGCCTGGCTGCTCGACGAGGCCACCCGCACGTCCAGCGCCTACACCGCCATAGAATACTACGGAACACGTATCACCTATGCGCAGTTCTCGTCGCTGGCCGACCGCTTCGCGCGGGCGCTCGTGCGGCTGGGAGTCAAGCGTGGCGACCGCGTGGCGATCAGCCTGCCCAACATCCCGCAGTTCCCCATCGCGTTCTATGGCGCGCTCAAGGCGGGAGCGGTGGTCGTGCCAACCAATCCGCTCTATACGCCGACCGAATTGCAGCACCAGCTCGCGGATTCCGGCGCGAAGGTGATCGTGCTGCTCGATCAGCTCTACCACAACCTGGCCGAGGTCCGCGCCCGCACGCTGCTCGAACACGTCATCCTCGCCGATGTGGCGGAATACTTCCCGGCGCCGCTCGCCATCGCCTACCACATGCGCGAGGCGCTGGCGTCGCGCGGCAAGCCGCATGTGGATCAGCGCGCCGTGCGGGCAGACAAAACTATCCACCAGTTCAAAGACCTGCTTGGCCATGCCAGCGACAGCCAGGGCTTCGAGGTCTTCCCATTGCCAGAGCCAGCCCAGCCAGATGATCTGGCGCTGCTGCAATACACTGGCGGCACCACTGGCGTCGCCAAAGGCGCCATGCTGACCCATCGCAATCTGCTGGCAAACGCCGCACAGTGCCTGGTGTGGAATGAGCAGCCAGCGGAGGTGAAGCACATCACCCTCTGCATTGCGCCGTTCTTCCATGTCTATGGGCTGACGGTGGCGATGAACATGACGATGCTGGCGGCCTCGACAATGGCGCTGCTGCCGCGCTTCACCGTCAAGGACACGCTCAAGGCCATCGAGAAGTATCGGCCAGACCTGTTCCCCGGCGTGCCGACGCTCTATCTGGCGCTGGCGCGCGAGGTGGAGCAACATCATCACGATCTCAGCTCGATCAAGGTCTGCATCAGCGGGTCGGCGCCGCTGCCCGCCGAGGTGCAGCGGCGCTTCGAGGCGGTCTCTGGCGCGAGAGTGGTGGAGGGCTACGGGCTGACCGAGGCCTCGCCCGTGACGCACTGCAATCCCGTCTATGGCGAGCGGCGCAGTGGCACGATTGGCCTGCCGATGTCCAACACCGACGCGGCCATCATAGACGGCGAGACGTGGGCATTCCTGCCAGAGGGCGCGCAGGGTGAGATCGCCGTGCGTGGGCCGCAGGTGATGCTGGGCTACTGGAATCGGCCCGACGAGACGGCCAAAGTGCTGCATGATGGTTGGCTGCGCACTGGCGACATCGGCGCGATGGACGCCGACGGCTACTTCAGCATCGTGGACCGCGCGAAAGATATGATCATCGCCAGCGGCTACAATGTCTTCCCACGCGAGGTGGAGGAGGTGTTGTATGCGAACCCGAAGGTGCTGGAGGCGGCGGTCGTCGGCATGCCCGACGAGTATCGCGGCGAGACGGTGCGCGCCTTCGTCGTGACCAAGCCCGATGAGCAGCTCAGCGCCGCCGACCTCGATCAGTGGTGTCGCGAGCGCCTCGCCATCTATAAAGTTCCCAAGGCGTATGAGTTCCGCGAGTCGCTGCCCAAGACCCTGATCGGCAAGGTGTTGCGGCGCGCGCTACGCGATGAGACGCTGGCCGCCCAGCAGGCGCAGCAGGCTGAGTCGGCGTCCTAGCCATTCGTGGCTACTCTCGGCTGCGCTCGCTACTCTCTCGGCCTTGAAAGGCCGGAGCACGCGGACGTGGCCTGAAGGCCGGGACGAGGGCGTCGCCTGCGGCGACGCGATGGGGCTTATGATGTTTTAGAATAAAGGACGTACAGGTTGGTGAGTCGCAAGCAGGAGGTGTCAGCATGCCCACTCCCATCCAGTTGCCCCTGGAGGCCGAGGCTCGTCAGGCCTTATGCGACCTGCGCGACCACGGCCCCAAAGCC
>JAICSR010000479.1 GCA_025936795.1 Ktedonobacterales bacterium
ACCAAGTCAGCGGCCCCCAGCGGTGACTGCTCCACGTCATCCGCCGGGTCCCAGTGGGCGATGGGCGCAAGATCGGGGCTTCCCTCGCCCATCCATACCTGGAACCACCAGACCCGATTGGCGACCATATGTTGGGCCACCATCCCGATGGTCCATTGATGCGACGCGGCTGGGAACGCCAGTTGTTCGGCGGAAAGCGGCGCGATCATCTCGACGAGGTTCCGCTGGTAGGCCTCCCAGCCGCTATAGAACGTCATGAGCGGGAGGGACTGTTCTGTCATGCGTGTACATGCTCCTTGTTTCCCATGCTGCGCGCCTGGCAGCTTGACCATGCTAGCATGAAGGCGGATCCCGAAGATTCCGCCATCTTGCCCCCCTTCTTCCCCTGCCTGGCGCTGGCGGAAAGATGGAGCCGACGGCGAGTACTTGAAGGTAGGGAATCGCCGCCTCGTCCGTTACACATAGCACAGGGGAGATGTCGGCGCTGTCGCTCGCTGCCCCACGACCCATTCACCACGATTGAGGTGCGCCCATGCTGCCGCAAGAGAATAAACGTCCGCCAAAGGAGCATCCATTGCCACCTGCGCCCGACGATGGCGCGCCGCGCCCCCGACTCGACGCCTCGCTGCGTGTCGAGAACATCCTGCTCAAAGAGTTCGATTACGCCGGGCTGACCGCCTATCAGGTCTACGAGAACCGTGAGCGCATCTTCAATTTCTACTTCACGATCATGGGCGCGCTGCTCTCCGGGCTGGGCGCGCTCTACCAGCTCAGCCGCAATACCGACACCGACTGGCGCCCGCTGGCAGTGGGGCTGCTGATCGCGGGCGGCCTGCTCAGTGCGATCTTCTTCGTCCGGCTGATTCATCTGCGTCGGTCGTTGCGCGAGAGCATCATCACGACCTACGTCATCAAAGAGTTCTACATCCAGCAATTCGTGGAGGCTATCCCCAACATCGAGCAGGCGTTTCGCTGGCGCCTGGCCACCATCCCCTCGGGTGAGCGGCCCAGCAGCGATACCTCGTTCGTGCTCTATCCCATCGCCGTGCTGTGCAGCCTGGCGTTTGGCGTGGCCGGGTTGATCGGCGATCAACTGCGGCTCGACGCGCACGGCCCCACGCTGCTGACCACACTGAGCGCCGCCCATGAGCCGTGGGCAGTGGCTGCGCTGGCGGTGGCCATCGTCGCGTTCATCGAGTGGGCGTTCTATCACTCGAAGCTGAGCGCGCAGGGCGAGCTGAAGACGTTGGAGCAGCAGGCCAGGCGGCTGGGCATCACGCTGGGCGAGGCCAACCAGCGCCAGAGCAAGGGCCTGCTGGGGCGCGTGCTGCCCTGGAGCCAGGCGCCACACGAAGACCTGCGTTGAGCGCGTCAGCCGACGGCCAGCAGGTGGTCGTAGCCGTCGTTCGTACGCCAGTAGCGCTGGCCGGTCGCGCCATTGAGCGCGGCGATGGTGCGCGTACTGTGGCAGATGGTGATGGCGAGATGGCTCCAGTCGGCGCAGAAGCCTATGCTGCGGAAGTTTGTAATGGCGCTGGCGGCGAAGATGGCGCCATTGTCGCTGGCGAGATCGCTATAGCCGAGATCGGGCGCGTCGGGAGCGCCCTGCCAGACGAGTGCGCCATCGCTTGCATGCAGCGCAGCCAGAAAGTTACCGCTCAGTGTGTAGAGGTTGGCGCCGGACGCGATGGGCGCAGAGAAGGCGCAGTTGGCGTCGTGGCTCCAGCGGGTGGCGCCCGTCGCGGGGTCGAGCGAGAGCAGCGCGCGGCTGTGGGTCTGCGTGTCGTCGGCGCACAGGTAGAGGCCTGAGCCAGTCAGCGTGGCGCGGCTGTTTTCGTAGGGTTGCAGCACAATCTGCCGACCCCACAGCGTCGCGCCATCGGCTGGGCGCAAGCTGACGACCTCGCCCGTATTGTCGTAGACGATCAGCAGTCTTCCATTGGCCACCACCCCCAATGATAGGGTGGCGCTCCCGGCGTCAGCTCCCTGGCCGCTCGGTGGCGCGGCGCTGATGTGCATCGTCCAGGCGGAGCCGCCATCATTCAGTCGCAGCGCGCGCACGGAGCCATCCTCCAGGCCGACGAAGAGCAGGCCAGCGCCCGTCGCCATCTCGGCATGGCCCGAGACGACGGGGATGTTGGCGCGCCACATCAGCGCATGGGTGGAGAGACTCACGGCGATAATCTGGATGGAGGTCTGGGCGAGGTCCATGTAGAGAGCGGCGATGAGCAGCCCGTTGGCCACATGCAAAGCCGCCGTGAGCCTGGCCCCTGGCAGCGCCAGCCGCCAGAGAGGCGCCCCGTCGCGCAGCCGCAACGCTTCGACCACAGGCGCGCTACCATCGGCATGTGTAGCGCCCGCAAGGTAGACCACGCCGCCTGCGGTGATCCCGCTTGGATTGAAGATGTCGAGCGAGTGTCGCCACAGCAGGGAGCCATCATGCGCGCTCAGGCCACTGAGGGCCACATGCTCGGCGGTGTCTGTCGTGTAGGCGACCAGGGTTGCGCCGCTGGGGCTGGATTGCCGGGCGAGTGTCTCCTGGATCGCGCCGAGTTGCGTACTGAGACAGGCCACCAGCGTGAGCAGCGTCAGGCCAGCGCCCAGGATGATGCGGCCACGGCGGCCCAGGCGGCGGAAGATGGCGCCCAACGCGAGCGCGCCGACAGCCAGGCAGCCGATCAGCCCAACCAGCAGGTCTCCGAACAGGTTATCCATGTCTCATCGCCTCTCCCGCTCGCTGCCGCGTCATTGCAGCGATGTTCCGTCGAGCAGCCGGGGATAGCCGCTAATGGGAGCCTGCCAG
>JAICSR010000027.1 GCA_025936795.1 Ktedonobacterales bacterium
CGTGTGGCTAGCACTTGGCCACCTGGCCGATCCAATCGGGCGAGTAGCCTGCGCGCTGCGCCACATGGAGAGCCGATTGTCCGCGTGAGGGCAGCCAGCGAAGGTGATGCGCGCAAAGGTGATGCGCGCAAAGGTGATGCGCGCATGGGCGGCATCTATTGCATCTATTAGTCCTCTCCTTCCCGACGCTACGGATACAGCGCGCGCAACATGGCTAGGGCAAGTTGATCAACCCCAACTCCACCTTGAGGCGGATGATGCGATGGACAGATGCCCGCAGACGCGCCTGCGAGATGCGACCAGAGTGGACAGCTTGGGTCATCGCCGCGACTACCGCCGCCAGACGGTCCTGCTCGATCGGCGCCTCGATCAGATCGTTGCCCGCCAGGAAAGCCCGCACGCTCGCCTCAGCCAGCCCCTGCGCTGGATTCGCGTAGCCCTGCTGCCGCATGTAGAGAATCAACCCCTGCGCATCCAGCGCATCGGTGACGATGACCCCCTGATAGCCCAACTGCCCACGCAATACCCCGCTCACCAGCGTTGGCGAGAGCATAGCAGGATTGTGGGCGTCGAACGCGGGCGCCAGGACAGTGGTGACCATGATCATCCCTGGCTGCTGGCTGAGCAGCGCGCGGAACGGCGCAAAGTCCAGCGCGTTCATCTGCGCCTGGCTCTGATTGATAGTTGGCAGCGTGAGGTCTGGGTTGCCCGTGGCGGCGCCCAGCCCCGGCCAATGCTTCAGCGTGCCCGCGACGCCGTGCTGTTGCAAGCCATCCAGGAAGGCGCCTGCGTAGGTGGTGACGACATCAGGCGTCGTACCGAACGTGCGGCTCGAACCGATGCCACCGCCCTGGTCAACATCCGCCACTGGCGCGAAATCCACATTCAGTCCGTTGGCGCGCAGACGTGCGGCGTCTGTTTGCGCCTGCGTGTAGGCGGTCTGGGGATTGCCAGAGGCGGCGAGCTGTCGCGCCGAGGGCGTTCCACCATAGTACGGCGCGAAACGGTCCACCGTGCCGCCCTCTTCATCAATGGCCAGCAGCAATGGTCTATCGGTGTGGCTCTGCAGCGCCTGCGTGAGTTGCTGGAGGCCCGCGAGCGTCGCAGGTTGGAGCGGCCCGCCATTGTAGTTGTTGAAGATGATGGCGCTGCCGATATGCCACTGGGTGAGCGCCTGATCAAGGTTTGCGTTATAGCCGCTTGCATAGACCGCCATCATCAGCGTCTGGCCGATCAGTTGAGCCTGCGAAAGGCCTGCAATATAGGCGTCTATGCGCTGATCCAGCGTGGGAGTGGCGGGCGTAGTGATCGTCGCAATGTTGATGTGATGCGTGGGATCGGTTCCCGTCCATGCCAGCAGCATCTGGCCTACGTCACCTACGTACCCCAGCGCAGGCGCGCCGAACGCCGTATCACCGAACCTCGTCCGGTCGCTTCCGAGCGGCCACTGTGGGAAACGTTGTGTGAAGCGCACGTAGAGAGCGTGCGCCGGGTCCGCGCTCGTCCATGCCATCCAGTAGGTTGGCATGCCGTTGGCCGCGACCGCGTATCCCTGCGGGCCAGCCGAACTCGTTTCAGTCGCTGGCTGGGCGCTGCTCCAGCCGACGCCATCGCCAGAGGTGGCAAACAGAATCGCGCCCGTGGGGGCGGAGTCGGTCCAGCTCAGCAAGAGCTGATTGTTGTGTGGGTTCACGGCCACGCTGGGGGTAGCCGCGCTGCCAAACTGGCGCAGAATCCTCTTCACGCCCAGTTGGAACCCCGAAGACGTCAGGCTGAAGGGCAGAACATTGAGCGAACGATGAGCGTCTGTGCCTGCCCAGGCGAGCAGAAATCCATTGCCGTAGCGCGTCAGCGCGGGGCTGGAGAAGCTGCTGTCGCTGGACAGCGTCACCTTCCGCTCACCACTGGCGCTCGTGCCACAGGCTGCCCCGCGGCAGAGGAGGTTGAGCGAGTGATTGATATCGGTTCCCGTCCACGCGAGGACGATGGTAGGTGGCGTCCCTATCGCCGCAACCGCTGGGCGTGTGGCTGAGCTCTCGGCGAAGGTGGCCTTCTTACCGTAGGTGACGCCATCACTGCTCTGGAGGATGTTGAGCGAGTGGCGCGCATCAGTCCCGGTCCATGCGAGAATGCTGGCGAATCCTAGATTCGGCGCGCCCGCGTTGCTGGTCCACAGGGCAGGGCCGTCAACGCTGGTATCGCCAAGCGTGACCTTGCTTTGCATCGTTGGCGCCTGGGTGGGTATTCGCGGGGTGACTTGCACTGCGGCCTGCGCCGCACGCGCCTGGGCCACTGGCGCGAGAGCGACGACAATCAGCAGTAGCGCGCTCAACACCGGGAAACCCTTCAGGAAACGCTTACCGACGTGATGATAGCCGCGCATACTGCGCCTCCTTCTTTCCCGCAGGGACGTGTGGCGCCACGCACATAATAAGCTCGTTATAAGCTCGCTCGGCGTCACGCACTCATCACAAGCGGGGTGTCATCCCGCACAATCGCCTCCCATTTGAGATATGTCCTGTGTAGCGTTTTACTTAGGTTTCTCACATGACAGCGGGCGGCGCGATGGTGGATCATGCTGATCGTCACGTCCCTACGCCATCGTGGCCCAAAGATCGCGGAGAAGATTAGTCAGCAGGGCCGTTTACGCGCGGGCGGCCCCGGCATAGAGTGATGTGCGATGACAGGCTGCGCGCCTATCTCAACAACCGCGCGCATCGGGAGCCGCAAAAACAGCTCGTTAAGGAGCGCCGAATTATGAAGGCGACATCGAATCTGGCCGCGAACCGCAAGCCTCCGCACGCCAATGGCCACACGGGCGCCACGACGAGCGCCACGACGGGCGCCACCGTTGCGGCTGCCTCAGCCGAGACGGCGACGAGTGCGCTACGTGATGAGCGGCAGCGCTATGTGCCGCGCGGAGTCTTCACCTATCATCCCGTCTTCCCGGCGAGCGGGTCAGGCGCGACGATCACCGATGTCGAGGGGAACACCTATCTCGATTTCGCGGGCGGCATCGGGACGATGAACGTCGGCCACAGCCACCCGGCGGTGATTGCGGCGGCGCAGGCGCAGCTCGCGCGCTACACCCACACCTGCGCGCATGTGCTGACCCCGCCGCTCTACATCGAGCTGGCGAAGCGGCTCACCGAGATTACCCCCGGCGACTTTGCCAAGAAGACGTTGCTCGTCAATAGCGGCGCCGAAGCCGTCGAGAACGCCATCAAGATCGCCCGCGCGGCGACTGGACGCGCGGCGGTAATCGCCTTCGAGAACAGCTTCCATGGGCGCACCAACCTCGCGCTGGCGCTGACTGGCAAAGTGCGACCCTACCGCGCCAACTTCGGGCCATTTGCGCCCGACATCCATCTGCTCCCCTATGCCGACTGCTACCATAGCGACGGCGACGACTGCGGCGGCTGGCGCGCGGCGCTGGAGCGTTTCTTCCTGACGCATGTGGCGGCGGAGCAGGTCGCGGCGATGATCGTCGAGCCAGTGCAGGGTGAGGGTGGCTTCATCGTGCCGCCAGACGATTTCCTGCCGACGCTGCGCGAGATTTGCACGCGGCATGGTATCGTGCTGATTATTGATGAGGTGCAGACGGGCTTTGGGCGCACCGGGCGCATGTTCGCGGTCGAGCATAGCGGAGTGGAGCCTGATCTGCTGCTGGCGGCGAAGTCGCTGGCGGCGGGGCTGCCGCTGGCCGCCGTGGTAGGCCGCGCCGAGCTGATGGATGCGCCGCTGCCGGGCGGCCTGGGCGGCACCTATGGCGGCAATCCGGTGGCGTGCGCGGCGGCGCTGGCGGTGATCGAGGTCTTCGAGCGCGAGGGGTTGGTGCAGCGCGCGCAGCGGCTCGGCGCGCTGGCGCTGGCGCGCATGCGCGACTGGCAGCGGCGCTTCGAGTTGATTGGCGATGTGCGCGGCCTGGGCGCGATGGTGGCGATGGAGCTGGTGCACGACCGCCAGCGCCGCACGCCCGCTGCCGCCGAGGCCGCCGCGCTGCTGGTGGAGGCGCGCCAGCGTGGACTGATCCTCATCAAAGCGGGGCTGCATGATAATGTCATCCGCCTGCTCATGCCGCTCGTCACCACCGACGACGAGATGACACACGGGCTGGACATCATCGAGCAATCGCTGGCGGCGGTGAGCGCGCTGACCCCGGCGCAACTGGAAGCCGCGCACTGAGAGCTAGCTGGCGTAGACTGGCTGGCGGGTAAACCCGCGCCTATGGGCGACCTGCGGGTCGCCGCAAAGCCTGCCTCCGCAGGCTGGGAACGCGCTCGCCAAACTCCAGGCCGCGCAGGCGGCCTGCGCGGCGGAACGCCCTTAGCTGCGGGTTTACCCGCCAGAGGCATTGTCGGAGGTGAATCACCGTGGATACGCGCGAGAAGTACGACCGCTATGTGATGACGAGCTTCACCGCTGGCATCGAGCCGGTGGTGGTCGCGAGCGCCGAGGGCGCGCGTGTCGTGGACGCCGATGGCCGCTCGTATATTGATTGCTTTGCAGGCATCTCAGTGGTCAACGCGGGCCACGGCGCCGCCGACGTGCGGCAGGCGGCGAAAGACCAGATTGATCGCCTGATTCACTGTAGCTCCTACAGCTACTATGCGCAGCCAGTGGCCAACCTGGCCGAGCGGCTGGCCGAGGTGACGCCGGGCCGCCTGCAAAAGACCTTCTTCGCCAATAGCGGCGCGGAGGGCATCGAGGCTGCCATGCGGCTGGCGAAGGTCTACACCGGCAAGCAGGAGTTCATCGCGCTGGAACGCAGCTTCCACGGGCGCACACTCGGCACGCTGAGCATCACTGGCAATCAGTCGCGCAAGACACGCGGCGGCGCCTACGCCAGCGGGGTCGCCTTCGCGCCGACGCCCTACCCCTATCGCTCGCTCTTCGGTCCGGACCCGGAGACGGTGGCCGAGCGTGCAGCGCAAGCGCTCGAAGAGGTGATCCGCTTCCACACTAGCGGGAACGTCGCCGCCTTCATCATCGAGCCGGTGATGGGCGAGGGCGGCATCATCGTGCCGCCAGCCTCGTATCTGCCGCGTGTCAAGGCGATCCTGGACCGCTACGACATCCTGCTGATCGCCGATGAGGTGCAGTGCGGCTTCGGGCGCACGGGCAAGCTGTTCGCCATCGAGCATTTCGGCGTCGAGCCAGACATCATGGTGATGGCCAAGGGCATCGCGGATGGCTTCCCGCTCTCCGCGACCATCGCCCGCGCCGAGATCGCCGACTCCTTCAGGCCGGGAGAGCATCTCAGCACGTTTGGCGGCAATCCGGTGTCGTGCGCGGCGGGACTGGCCAATCTGGAGTTCATGCTGCGCGAAGACCTGCCTGGCCAGGCGGCGCAGAAGGGCGCGCATGCGCTGGCGCGGTTGAACACGCTGGCCGAGCGGCTGCCCGCCATCGGCGAGGCGCGCGGTCTGGGGCTGATGCTGGGTGTCGAGCTGGTTTCAGATCGTGCGACGCGGGCGCCCGCTGCGGCGCTGGCCCGCGAAGTGCGGCGCTATTGCCGCGAGCATGGCGTGCTGGTCGGCGTTGGCGGCAGCGAGGGCAACGTGGTGCGCATCCAGCCGCCGCTGGTCATCGCGCAGACCGAGCTAGACGAGGCGCTGGATGTCATCGGCGCGGCAGTCGAGAGCCTCAGCGCCGCGCAGGTGGGATAGGTGCGACCTCACCCCCAGCCCCTCTCCCACAGGGAGAGGGGAGCAGGCTCCGTTTCCCCCTCGCCTCGCGGGAGAGGGGGCCAGGGGGTGAGGTCGCGCCAGTTCCAGCAGCAGCAAAGGATCGAGGATACATCGTATGGCAACCGCCAGTGAGACGCGCGTCATCCAGAATCTGGTGGGTGGCGCCTGGGTAGACTCCCAGAGCGATGAGACACTGCCGATTCCGAATCCCGCGACGGGTGAGACGCTGGCGCGGGTTCCGCTCTCGACGGCGGCTGAGGCGCACGCGGCGGTGGCGCAGGCGCACGCGGCGTGGCCCGTCTGGCGCGACACGCCCGTGATCGAGCGGGCGCATGTGCTCTTTCGCATGCGGGCGCTACTCGAAGCGCACGTAGACGAGTTGGCGGCCTCGGTGACGGCGGAGAACGGCAAGACGCTGGCCGAGGCGCGTGGCGAGGTGCGACGCGGCATCGAGGTGGTCGAATTCGCCTGTGGCATGCCCTCGCTGATGCAGGGCGCGTCATTGGGCGATGTCAGCCGGGGCATTGATACGACGATGCTGCGGGTTCCGCTGGGCGTGGTCGCGGGCATCACGCCGTTCAACTTCCCTGCGATGATTCCACTCTGGATGGCGCCGATTGCGCTGGCGGCGGGCAATTGCTTCGTCCACAAGCCCTCGGAGCGCACCCCGCTGACCTCGAATCGGCTGGCCGAACTCTGGCTGGAGGCCGGGCTGCCCGCAGGCGCGCTGAGCGTGACACATGGCGCGAAGGCGGTGGTGGATGCGCTGCTGAGCGATCCGGAGGTGGCGGCGGTCTCCTTCGTTGGCTCGCAGCCAGTCGCGGCGTATGTCTATGCGACGGCGGCGGCGCATGGTAAGCGCGTGCAGGCGTTGGCGGGCGCCAAGAACTTCGTGATCGTGACGCCCGACGCGCAGATGGAGCAGGCGGCGGAGATCGTGCTCTCCTCGGCGTTTGGTAATGCGGGCGAGCGCTGCCTGGCGAGCAGCGTAGTGGTGACGGTGGGCGACGCAGCGGAACGCCTGACGCCGCTGCTGGTGGAGCGGGCCAGGGCGATGCGCGTGGGCGATGGCGCGGATTCCGCGACCGAGATGGGGCCAGTGATTCGCGCGGAGCATCGCGTGCGGGTCGCGGACGCCATCACGCGCGGGCTGGAGGAGGGCGCGCGGCTGGCGCTCGATGGTCGCGACCGTACGGCGGCTGACGCGCAGGTGGCGGAGCAGGATGCAGGTGGCGGCTACTATCTGCGTCCCAGCATCTTCACCGAGGTCACACCAGAGATGAGCCTGGCCCGCGAGGAAATCTTCGGCCCGGTGCTCAGCGTGATGGCTGCGCCGACGCTCGACGAGGCGATCACGCTGGCCAACCGCTCGCGCTTCGGCAACGCCGCCGTCATCTGCACCACCAGTGGCGCGGCGGCGCGCACGTTCCAGATGCGTATCGAGGCGGGGATGGTCGGCGTCAATATCGGCGTGCCAGGGCCGGTCGCCTGGTTCCCCTTCGCCGGCTGGAAGCAATCGTTCTATGGCGATCTGCACGCGACTGGCATGGACGCGGTCAACTTCTACACCGAGCGCCGCGTCATCACGTCGCGCTGGTAGCGAGCCGAAGTGAGGACGCGATGACCCAGCAGCTTCTAGCGGACTATGATCCCTATGCCGAGCGCTATGCCGAGCTGGTCGCGCAGCGCGAGGCGAACACCGCGCATGACCCTATCCTCGCGCCGCTGCTGGCGGAGATTGGCGACGTGGCAGGCGTGGAGACGCTCGACGCCGCCTGTGGCGAGGGCTATCTCGCGCGCATCCTCGCGCGGCGGGGTGCGCTGGTCACGGGCGTAGACATCGCGCCCCGGCTGATCGCGCTAGCCCAGGCGTATCGCGCCACGCCGCCCGACCCGCCAATTCGCTATCTCGTCGCGGACCTCAGCCAGCCACTGCCCGATCACGCGGGGCGCTACGCGCTGGCAGTGAGCAATCTGGCGCTGAACGACATCGCCGACGACCAGGGCTTCTTCACGACCATCGCCGCGCTCGTCGTCCCCGGCGGCCGCTTCATCCTCTCGCTCAACAATCCCTACTCCTACGTCGTGCGCAGCCATGTGACCGACTACTTCGATGTGGGCAATGCGGGCCGCGCGCATCTCTATCGCGGCATGGCGGAGCAGGGCGTCGGTGTCAGCTTCTATCAGCGCACACTCGCGCACTATCTCGACACTGCCTTCGCCGCTGGCTGGCGACTGCGCAGGCTGATCGACGTGCCAACGCCAGAGGCCAGCTTCACGCGCCGCGCCGATACGCTGCTGCCGGTGGGTTACTCCTTCCCCTTCTTCATGATTCTGAGCCTGGAGCGCGAGTGAGCGCCATTGCTCACGCTGGCGCCGCAGTGACCTCCAGCGCATAGGCGATGGCCTGCTCTGCTGAGAGCGCGTGGCCTGTGGCATGCTCCTCGGCGAGTCGCGCATCGCCCAGCGCCTGATGCGCTGTCTCACTCGCCTGTGCGAACGGCGGCCACTCCGTCGCCTCGGCGATGGACGCCGACGCGCGCAGCCCGGCGACCGCGCCAGCGAGGCGCGCCGCAGCGGCATGCTCGCCAACCGCAGTGCGTGTGACGGCGACCCCCGCCAGACACCACGCCAGCGACGCCGGATTACGCATCGTCTGATAGAGGGCCAGGGCCTCGCGATAGAGCACGGTCGCCTGCGCATAGTCGCGCTGTTCGCAGGCCACATGCCCCAGACTCACCAGCCCACTTGCGATGGCGAATCCGAAGTCGCGCGCCCGCGCCCAGGCCAGCGATTGCTCTAGATAGTCACGCGCACGCTCGTAGTCGCCTTGCGCCCGCGCGAGATTGCCCAGGCTGCTCAGTGTGCGGCCAACCGCGCCGCCCGCGCCACCTGCGCTGCCCTGCTGATACTGCGCGAGTCCCTGCTCGAAGTAGGCCATCGCGGCGTCGAGATTGCCCCGCGCCTCGGCGACGTGGCCCAGCTCGGTCAGCATGTCGCCCACGCGGGCGGCGTCGCTGTGCTGGCGAGCGAGCGCCAGCCCCTCCTGCGCCAGCGCCTCCGCCTCGGCATACTGGCGCCGGTCGAGCGCGATGAGAGTCAACGCATAGAGCGCCGAGATGCGTAATCTGGGAGGCGCCTGGTGTACGTCCGCCTGTGTGTCGAGCGCCAGCAGCGTGCGCAGCCAGCGTTCGCCCTCCTCGAAGGCGCCACGGCTATACCACCAGCGGCCAAGCGGCGTCGCCAGTTTGAGTCCAATCGTTGGATCGCGGCGCTGTGTCGCCCAGGCCAGCGCGGCGCGGGCATTGGGCAATTCGCGTTCCAGGCGACGGTCGCGCGCGTCCTGGTCGTCGCCAATCCAGCCGAGGCTCGCCGCCAGCCGTGCATAGTATTCAGCATGTCGGCGTTCCATCTCCTCGGCTTCACCGCTGGCGGCAAGCTGCTCCTGCGCATACTCGCGAATGGTCTCCAGCAGCGTGAAGCGCGTTCCCTCTGGCAGCGGCTCGGCCCGCAGCAGACTCTTCTCCACCAGCCGCGCCAGCCCATCCAGCGTCTCCCCATGCGCCGCTTTATCGTCGGCATCGTCTGGGGCGTCAGCGAGATCATCGCTGGCGGCGCCGCAGACCGCCTCAGCCGCTTCGAGCGTGCAGCCGCCCACGAAGACCGCCAGCCGCTGGAAGAGGCGCTGCTCCTGCGGACGCAGCAGATCGGCGCTCCAGGCGATGGCGCCGCGCAGGGTGCGCTGGCGCTCCGGCGCATCGCGGCGGCCAGCGCTCAGCAACTCGAGCCGACGCTCCAGGTGGTCGAGCAGCGCCGAGAGCGGCAGCACGCGCACCCAGCTTGCCGCCAGCTCAATTGCGAGCGGCAGGCGATCCACGCGCTGGCAAATCGCTTCGATGAGCGACTGGTCGTCTGGCGTGGGAGCGAACGTGGGACGCCCGGCCTGCGCCCGCTCCACGAAGAGTTGCGTAGCGGCGGAGTCCGCGAGGGGCGCAATCGGCAATTCGTGTTCACCCGCAAGCTTGAGTGGCTCGCGGCTGGTCACGAGCGCCTTGAGCTGTGGGCAGGCCGCCAGCAGCGTCGCGACCTCTGGGGCCGCCGCCAGCAGATGCTCGAAATTGTCGAAGACCAGCAGCATCTGGCGGTCGCGCAGCAGGCGCTGGAGCTGTGTGGCGAGTGGCTGTTCTGGCGACGCTCGCAGGCCAACCACATCGGCTGCGCTCTCGATGGCCAGCGCCGGATCGCGCAGCGAGGCCAACGATACCAGATAGACGCCATCCTCGTAGTGGCTGAGCAGGCCCTCCGCCACGGCCAGCGCCAGCCGTGTCTTGCCCACGCCGCCCGGCCCGGTGAGCGTGAGCAGGCGCACGTCCGCGCGCTCCAGCAGCGCCATCGCCTGCTGCGCCTCGCGCTCGCGCCCCAGCAGCGGGGTAAGCTGCGCTGGCAGGTTGTGCGGCGTCGGCGCAGCGACCTCCTGCCGTACCCCTTGGGCCAGGGGACGAGCGGCGGCGGTGAGCAGCGCGCGCTGCTGCGACGACAGATCGAGCGCCTCGGCGAGCAGCTCCACGGTGTCACGGCGCGGCGC
This sequence comes from Ktedonobacterales bacterium, assembly GCA_025936795.1. Classification (GTDB taxonomy): domain Bacteria; phylum Chloroflexota; class Ktedonobacteria; order Ktedonobacterales; family JADMIN01; genus JAKAIY01. The sequence continues at coordinate 10,276 of JAICSR010000027.1, forward strand.
CTGGCGCAGGCCGCGTTCGAGATCGCTGATGCCGCGTACGCTCAGGCCCGCGCGCTGAGCAAGCTCCTCTTGCGTCAGTCCGGCGGCCTCACGATAGCGCCGCAGCAGCGCGCCAAACGACGAGCCGAACAACGGTGAGATGCGATCAACGCTCACGATACTTCCTCTCTCACGCTGCGCTCACTGCTGCCCTCGGCTGCGCTTCCCCAGCCACACCGGCGGCGGGGCTGATACCGCCGATTGCGTGGGTGATTGCGTGGTTGTTCTGCATGGCTTCCCGGCGATTCATCGCTTATGCTGCCTATGACACAGGCGCTACGAATGCTACGAGTCACGCCGATGCGCGGTTGTCTGACACGAACCGCCAGGGCCTGAGCGCCAGCGGACTTCTATGATGAAGGAGGCAGCATGACACACATCAACGCGCGCCAGCCAGCAGGAGCGGCCACGCCCATCTCGCGCGATCTGCTCGCTGGCAAGGTCGTCATCATCACGGGCGCCAGCCGAGGCATCGGCGCCGCCGCAGCGCGGGTCTTCGCGGCTGCAGGCGCCACGATCACGCTGGCCGCGCGCAATGCGCAGGCGCTGGAGGCGCTCGCCGCCGAGCTGCGTGACGCAGGGGCGCGCGCGCTCGCCATCGCAACCGATGTTGGCGAGCCAGCCGCCGTCGAACGGCTCGTCCAGCAGACACTCGACGCCTATGGGCGCCTCGACGCCGCCTTCAACAACGCTGCCGAGACCCATATGCCCAGGCCGCTCGCCGACCTGCCGGTGGACGACTTCGACCGCGTCATCCGGAGCGCGCTACGTGGCGTCTTCCTCTCGATGAAGTGCGAGATTCCAGCGATGCTGGCGAGTGGCGGCGGCGCCATCGTCAACACGTCCTCGACCGCCGGAGTTCAGGGCGTGCGCGGGATGTCCGCCTACGCCGCCGCCAAGCATGGCGTCATCGGGCTGACCGAGAGCGCCGCGCTGGAGTATGCCACCTCCGGCATTCGCGTCAATGCCATCGCGCCCGGCCCGATCTTCAATGAGCGACTCCAGGCGCTGAACGAGGAACAGCTCGCGCGTGTCGCCGCCGCTGTGCCGATGGGGCGAGTGGGGCTGCCAGCGGAGGTCGCCGCTGCCGTCGCCTGGCTCTGCTCCGATCAGGCGTCGTTCATCACCGGCGCCACCCTCCCGATTGACGGCGCCCGCCTGGCAGGCGCGTAGCTAACCGAGCCGCGTCACGATTGTTCTTTAACGACACAGGAGACTGGCTGACCATGAAAACCCTTGTCAACACGCTCGATTACTTCGTGCGCGCCGATGGCGTTGTGCTGATTATCCTGGGCCTGCTCTTCTGGACGGGCAATGCTGATGCGCTGATTCCCGTGCATATGCTGCTGGGCATCCTGCTGGTGCTGGCGCTCTGGACCCTGGCGGCGCTGGCGGCAGTGGCGGGCGTCAATCGCTGGCTCGTCGCGCTGGCCTTCGTTTGGGGTATCATCACGCCATTGCTCGGCCTAACCCAGACGCGGCTGCTGCCTTTCAACGGCCACTGGATCATCCAGGTGTTGCACCTGCTGGTCGGCGTCACGGCCATCGCTCTGGCGCAATTCCTGGCGCGAGCGACGCGGCGCGGCATGACAGGCGGCAAGCGCTCGCTCGCAGCGGCCCAATAGAACTGTGCGCGGAATCCGAGATTGGTCATGGTCGTCGTGGCGGACCTCACCCCCAGCCCCTCTCCCACAGGGAGAGGGGAGCCGGATTCCGATGCGGCGCCGCGCACTACTGGGCAGCCAGGCGCTCCGCCATCGCAGCCGCCTCGCGGCCCAGCGTGCGGTCGTCGCCGCGCCGCTCGGTGATGCGCTGATCGTCGAGGTATTCGAAGATCGCCAGCATATATTTGCGGGAGGTATCGAGCAGATCGCGCGCCTCGGCGACGGTGATCGTCTCGTGGGCGCGCAGATGCGCCAGGATGCGCCGCGTCGCCTCATCGAGCGCCGCTGGCTCCAGCAGGATGCCCTCGCCGACCTTGACGAGTTCGCCGCGATCGAGCAGCGCCTGCGCCAGCTCTGGCCCAAGCTCTGTCTCGACCTCAGCGCGTGTCGGCGGCGTGAAGGGCGCAGCGTGGAAGCGCGCCAGCAGCGCATCGCCCGCCCGGCGTTGCTCAGCGGTTGGCTCGGCGTGATGGTCCGGCGCCCGCAGCCACCCGCCACGCTCGGCGCCGCCCGCGCCCGCCACGCTCGCCTCGGCCAGCGCGCCCTCCGCCGCCAGCGCCGCCACCACCTCCGCCGCCTCGCGCGAGGGAATGCCGAGGCGGGCGCGCCACTCCTCGCGCGGCATGCCGGGGCGCAACGGATAGCGCGCGTGGTAGGCGCTCAGCGCGCTCGCGCTGGTCGAGCGCAGCCGCTGCCACTCGCTCACGGCGTACCACAGGCCGCCCAACCGCTGCGCCTGCTCGCGCGTCTCCAGATCGGCCAGCGCCTCGGCCACCTCCTCGGCTGGTAGACCAGTCGCGCGGGCGAGATCCGCCTCGCTATGCCCGGCGAAGCCTGCGCTGCGGGGCGCCTTCGTCGCCTTCGTCTGCGCCGCACTCGCAGACGTGGCCTGAGTGGCGGCTGGGCGCCCTGGGCTAGCGCGCTCCTCGCCACGTAGCGCCGCCAGTGTCACCTCCGATGGATCACCGCGCGCCAGCAGCTCCAGCCGGGCGAGAACGCTCGCGTCGTGGCGTCGATGCCGCCGCGCCATCGGCTCGACGATCACCCCGCCGCCAACCGTCTCGCTGGGTGAGGGTGTGCGCACGATGAAGCGATCACCGCGCGCGGCGACGAGCGGATGCGCCAGCCGCAACTGCGCCCAGCCCGATGCGGCGGGGGCCAACTCATCGGCGTCGAGCAGAATGACACGCGCCTGGGTCTCGGATGCGCCAAGGTAGAGGTCGAGCAGCGCATTATGCGCGATGGGGCGTGGCGCGGCAGGCAGCGCCTCCAGCCGCACGTCGAGCGCCCGCGTCGTGCGCAGCCTGCCTGGCAGGGTCAGCGTGTCGCCGCGCGCGAGGTCGCTCTTCTCCACCCCCGCCAGATTCACCGCCAGACGGCCACCCGGCTCGCCCCGCTCGATCTTCTGCTTGTGCGCCTGGAGGCCGCGAATGCGCGCGCGGCGGCCCGATGGCAGCACTTCCACCTCCTGGCCAATCGCCAGCGCGCCATCTTGCAGCGCGCCCGTGACGACGACGCCGAAGCCGGTGATGGTGAAGACGCGATCCACTGGCAGGCGCGGGCGGCCCAGGTCGCGCCGCGCGGGCGCCTGGTCGAGCGCGCGGTCGAGCGCGGCCAGCAGATCGGGCAGGCCCGCGCCTGTGAGGGCAGAGCAGGCGATGATCGACGCGCCCGCCAGCGTGGTCGGCGCGATCACCTCGGCGATCTCCTCGCGCACCAGCTCCAGCCAGTCTGGCTCGACCAGATCAGCCTTGCTCAGCGCGACGACGCCGCTACCCACTCGCAGCAGATCGAGAATCGCCAGATGCTCCGCCGTCTGTGGCATCACGCCCTCATCCGCCGCGATCACCAGCAGCGCCACGTCGAGACTGCCCACGCCCGCCAGCATGTTCTTGATGAAGGCCTCATGCCCTGGCACATCCACGATGCTGGCCTCGCGCCCGCTGGGCAGAGTGAGCCACGCGAAGCCGAGGTCAATCGTCATGCCGCGCGCCTTTTCCTCGGCGAGGCGGTCGGGATCAATGCCAGTGAGAGCCGTGACGAGCGCGGACTTGCCGTGGTCCACATGCCCGGCGACACCGATGAGACTCATGGAGCAACGCCCCGCTATTGGCTGATCTGGCTATCTGGCTGAGGGATGGACGACGATGGAGCCCGCCAGCAGAGGCCGCGCACACGTGGCTGAAGTATAGCATCTCTCGGCGAGCGGGAGACCTCACCCCCTGGCCCCCTCTCCTGCGAGGAGAGGGGGAACCCGCTTGCTCCCATTCTCCTCGTGAGGCCGCTCCTCGCGACAGCAGCATATCTGCCTCTCTGTGTTCACCTGCATCAAGCGTCAGCTATCAGGCGCGAAACCAACATGCGCCCATGCCTACGCCTGGTCGGCGCCATAGCCGTGCAGCAGCAGTCCCTGCGCGATGCCGGCCGCTGCTCCCCAGTGAGCCGTCGCGTCGCGCACCGCCGCTTCGTTGGGCAATGGCGTGGCGCCGGGCGTGTAGTCCAGGTAGGCGCGGCTCACCACCTTGCGCACGGCCAGATCACCCGCCACCACGCAGGGTCGCCCCAGCGTGCGCGCCAGTATCCACTCCGCCGACCAGCGACCAATGCCCCGCAGCGCCACCAGCCGCGCCACTACCGCATCGTCGGACAGCGGCGCCAGTGCGGCGAGATCGAGCGCGCCGCTGGCGATCTGCTGCGCGATGCCGATTAGATATTCCGCCTTGCGCGTCGTGAATTGTAGCGCTCGTAAGTCAGCCACGCTCGCGCTGGCCAGCCGCTCGGCGCTCAGGCTATAGACCTCGTGCGCGCCAACGGCATATCGCTCGCCAAACGTCTCGGCCAGGCGCCGTCGGGTCGTCGTGGCCCAGCGCAGATTCACCTGCTGGGCGCTCACACAGCGCGTCAACGCCGTGAAGAGATCGAACTGGCGCACTGGACGCAGCCCCGGAAAGCGCGCGTCGAGCGCCGCCACCACCGCATCCGTGCGCAGCAGCGCCGCATACTCCGCTGGCGCCTGCATGAATGTGCTGCGCAGGGCCTCCTCCACGGGCGCGCGGTCGCCTGAGTGCGCAACCTCCACCAGCAGCGCGGGCGCCTCCAGTGTTCCGCTCAACAGACAGGCGTAGGGGATGATCCGCTGAGCCACGCGCAGTGTGCGCAGCAGCCAGGCGCCGTCCCAGCGATCCAGCAGGTCATCGCCGGAGCGGCGAAACTGTTCGAGCGAGGCGGCGATGTCGAGCGGTCCTGGCAGGCTGACGGTGAACTGATGCGGCGCAGTGGTCTCGCGCTCGCCGGGAACCACTGCGCCAGACGTCACTCGCGCGGCCACATTTTCTCCCATGCTCATCCCCATGCTCATAGAGCCTCCTCGTGCGCCTGCGCTAGCTCTATATCGAAGCGGTCGCGCAGCGTCTGCCAGCCCGCCTCGGTGACGATGACAGCGCGCGTGCCTGGCTGCCGCGCCACCCAGCCCTGCGCGACTGTCGCAGCGCAGAGCGCCGCCCCCAGCGCACCACCCAGATGTGGCCGCCGCTCGGTCCAGTCCACGCAAGCGTAAGCGAATCGTCGCTTCTCGCGCCGCGCATCCGCCACAATGACGCCGAGGTCGCCAAAGAGCGCCTCGCCCGCTGACCCCAGCTCCACCGCCGCCGAGGGAGCGGCCCGCCCGGCGCGCGCTGGCGTGGCGGCGGGGGCGAGGCGCAGCGCATCGCGCGCCACCAGCGCATCAAAGAGCGCCACCCCCACCTGCCCAGCCAGATGGTCGTAGCAGAGGCGCGCCCGCGCCAGCGGAGGCGTCGCGCGTTCGGGTGTGCGCCTCGGCGTCTGCGGCGCGTCGGCCACCGCCGCCAGCGCCTCGATCAGGCTGGCCACTGCGGGATCGCGCAGTTCATAGCGCATCTGGCGCCCCTCGCGGGTCGCGCGCACCAGGCCGCGCTCGCGCAGCAGCGCCAGGTGATTCGAGACATTCGGCTGGGTCGCGCCCGTCAGCGCCGTCAACTCCGAGACTGTAGCCGCGCCACCCATCAATTCACGCAGGATGCCGAGCCGCAGCGGGTCCGCCAGCGCCTGCGTGAGCGCGATCACTCGCTGATTCGCTTCCATCACTCGCCTCCGCAGCATGCGACACATCATCTAGTGCTGATATGTTAGCCGACGTGCGCGCTCGTGTCAAGCGCTGATAGCCCCCTCCCCAACCCCTCCCCCGCTGCGGTGGGAGCGGGGCTTTCCGGAGTTCCGTTTCCCCTCGCCCTTTGGGAGAGGGGCCAGGGGTGAGGGCGTGTCTATGGCTCCTCGATCTCGTCGAGTGAGATGAGGCCGCGCTTGAGCGCATAGATGACCGCCTGGGTGCGGTGCGCGAGTTGCAGCTTGCTGAGGATGTTGCCGACATGCGTCTTGACCGTCTCGTCGCTGACCACCAGCGCCTCAGCGATCTCGTGGTTGGTGTGGCCGCGCGCAAGCTGGCGCAGCACCTCCTGCTCGCGCTCGGTCAGCGCGTCGCCGGGCCGCTCGCGCGCCTTCGGGCGTGTCAACTCTTGCAGCAGCGCCGCCGCCACTGACGCATCGAGCAGCGTGCGCCCACGCGCCGCCGCACGAATGACATCCAGCAGCGTCTGGGGGTCGGCGTCCTTACGCACATAGCCAATCGCCCCTGCGCGCAGCGCCGCCAACGCCCGCTCATCATCGGTCGCGCTGGTCAGCATCACCACCTGTGTGTGCGGCGAGAGCGCCCGCGCCTGGCGCGCTGTCTCGATGCCATCCATGCCGCCGGGCATCAGCAGGTCGAGCGCCAGCACATCTGGCAACCAGCGATCGAGTTGACGTAGCGCCTCCTCGCCGCTCGACGCCTCGCCAACGATCGTGAAATCGGCGTACGATTCCAGGAACGTGCGCAGCCCCCGGCGCACCACCGCATGGTCGTCCACCAGGGCCACCTTGATGCGCTCGCCGTCTGCGGCGCCAGCAGGGCCGCTTGCGTCATCCTCACTCATGCTGCCTCCTCGCCTTCGCCTGTACCGACCAGCGCCCGCTGCCAGCGCCACGACAGATAGAGTTCAATCGCCAGCGAGACGCAGAGCAGGATCAGCAGCGCCACGCTTGCCGTGTCGCTCCACTGGGTCGCGCTGTGTGGCGGCCATGCGGGCGACCAGCCGCCGAAGAGCCACCCCAGCCCGATGACCAACCCCACGGTCACAGCATAGCCCACCGTTTCATCCCAGCGACTGCGCATGGCCGGACGGCGGCGCGCAGGCGGCAGCAGGCGAAAGTAGCGGTCAGTCGCGCGTCGCCAGCGTTCCCAGACGACCACGCCCAGCGCCAGCAGGGCCGCCGACACCGCGCCCACACCGCTTTGTGTGGCGCCCGACGCCCAGCCACGCGGTGCGCTGACTGGCCAATACCAGAGGCAGAGGCCCAGCAGGACCAGCAGCCACGTCAGGCGCTCATCCGCGCGATGACGCAGCGCAAGCTCTGGCTCGCTGCCGCGCCCAGCCAGGCGCGCGACCTCTTGCTGTGCGCGGCGGCTCAGCATGTAGGTGTAGCCCATCGCCACGATGGCCAGCGCAACCGTCCAGATCGGCAGGTCAAAGAAAATCAGCACACAGGCGACCTGGAGAGTGAACATACAGACGTTCAGCCAGCGCTCGCCATAGCGGAGGGTCGCAGCGACGGTGGCCTGGCGCTCCATCTCTTCTGGCGTCACCCGCAGCGGCTCGATCAAGGGGATGTGGATGCGAATCGTCGTGCCCTGCCCCGGCGCGCTCTGAATCTCGGCCCTGCCTGCCAGCGCCCGCGCCCGCTCGCGCAGATTGCTCAGCCCCATCCCCGCGTGCGCGCTCGCGCTGTCGAAGCCCTGGCCATCGTCGCGGATCTCGAGCAGCATCTCCTTGCCCTGGCGCTCCAGCCGCAGCCAGATATGTTGGGCGCGTGCGTGGCGCGCGATGTTGGCCAGCGCCTCCTGCGCCATGCGAAAGAGCTGCTCCTGAGCGCGTGGCGGCAGGCGATCCTCGGCGGGCAGCGCGCCAATCGTCACGCTGACCTCAGCGCCCGTGCGATAGCCCAGCGCCTCGCACTGGTCGCGCAGCGCCTCCACCAGACCGACATTCTCCAGCGGCGCCGGACGGAGTTGCTGGAGCAGCGCCGTCATCTCCACCTGCGCCTCACGCGCGCCCCGCTGGATGTCATCGAGGGCGGCCAGCGCATCGGTCGCGTCGCTCTCGCCTGCGCGCGTCCGCGCTGCCGCCGCGCTCACGCCGATGCTGAAAAGTTGCTGCTTGATCGAATCATGCAGCTCGCGCGCCAGCCGATTGCGCTCCTCGCGCGCCGCCGCCTCGCCCACCTGGCGCATCACCTCATCGCGATAGGCCGCCGCCTGACGCTCGCGCTCGGCTCCCTGGGCGACGCGCTCACGCACCGCCGCCACGCGCCCAAAAATGGCGGCAAGCGGCCAGCCATGGGCCACCGTGACAGATGTGACGCTTGCGGCGCCACTGGCAAGCTGCGCCAGCGCGCGGTCGAGCTGCGCGAGCCGTAGCGGCAGGAGCCAGGCGAGCGCCAGGCCAACGAGGATGGCCGCGCCCGCGCTGGCGGTCAGCAAAATCGGCAGGGCAACGCGCGTCTGCTCGCCGAGCCAGCTTGCTACCCCAGCCCCCGCCAGCCCTGCCGCGCCGCAACTCAGCCCCAGCAAGACGATCACAGTCCAGGGCGCATGCGCGCTGCGCCAGGCGTCCAGAGAATCCATCTGCGTCATCCTGCGTCATCCTCATGTCCGCTGCTGGCTGCGCTGTGGGCGTCGGCGCCGCGCAGGCCAATCATCGCATAGACGCCGCTCGCCAGAATCAGCGCCCCCGCCATACAGAATATCGTATCTACTGGGCCAAATGTCATGCCGAGGATGCGCGCGGAGAAGTCGCGCAGCAGTGTGCTATCCACATAGCCAGCGAGCGCCGCGCCCGCCAGCGTCGCGACGGTGGCGAGTGGCGTGAGCAGCGATGAGACACGACCAACCAGTCGCTCTGGCGTCTCGCGCAGCAGCAGCGGCCCGCCTGCGACCTGGAGCGCGGCCAGCGGCGCGCCCATGAAGAACAGCGCCACCGCCGCCGCGCCAAAGCTATCCAGCCGCGCATAGACGATCACCAGAGCGCCAATCGCGATGGTGGAGAGCCAGATCGTGCGCGTCAGACCGACGCGCTGCGCCAGCCCGCCCGCCAGCGCCACGCCCGCAATCAGGCCGACGCCCAGCGCCGTGCTCAGCAAGCCATACAGGCTGAGCGGCGTGTGCAGATTGTGCGTGGCGAAGAAGACATCCAGCGCATCGAGAGCGCCTGCGCCGAGCAGGGCGACGGCAGTCACCAGCGCCAGCACACGCAATGTCCGCGAGCGCAGCAGGAAGACCACGCCCTCGCGCATCTCCTGGCCAAGATTCCCACGCGCCTGCTTGCCAGCCTCTGCCACAGCGGGCGCATGCAGCCGGACGGCGGCCAGCGTCGCGAACGCGATGGCGAACGAGGCGGCGTCAATCAGCAGCGCCCAGAGTGGGCCAAAGGTGAGGAAGAGCGGCGCGGCGATGGCCGGACCAATCAGCATGCCCAGGCTCGATGAGCCTTGCAGGAAGCCCATCGCACGGGGACGTGTTGGTTCGCGGACCAGCGCGCCAACCAGCGCCAACGACGCGGGCGCCGAGAACTGCGTGCAGATGGCCAGCAGCGCGACGGCGCAGTAGATGGCTCCGAGCGTCCAGGTGGCCGAGAGAGGGATGCGGATCAGCGCATCTACCCGCAGCAGCCCGGTGGCGGGAATCAGCGCTAGCGTCGCCAGCAGGCTTGTGGCGAAGGCGCCCAGCATGGCGGCGCGCTTGTTCATGCGATCCACCAGCGCGCCCGCCAGCGGGGCGACGAGGATTGGCGGAATCGAGGCGGCGATGAAGACGCCACTGACGGCCAGCGGCGCCCACGCCTGGCCGCGCGCGATGGTGGCGGCGATCCAGACGACCAGGGTGGTATTGAACACGAAGTCGCCAAAGATGGATCCGGTCTGCCCAAGCCAGAGCAGCGAGAAGTTGCGGTTGATGAAGAAGCCTTCGCGCGGCGTGGTCGCCGTCTGCGGTGTCTGCGGAGCAAGTTCGGGTGATGCGTTGGCGTTCATGGCGTTCATGGCGACGCCCCCTTTCCACATCTCAGTGTAGAGGGCGCGTGGCGTGGCGACATCGCCCGCTGGAGTGGAATGGCGCTCCCTCTTTCGGGGGAACAGTTCAGTCTAAGAGTTAGTTTTGAAAGTTAAGCAGACGAGCGAAGGGAGGCGGAAGCCAAGCGCGTTAAGCGGCGCAGCATGAGATGAGTCATGCCAACGTAGATCAGC
>JAICSR010000476.1 GCA_025936795.1 Ktedonobacterales bacterium
CACGCCGCGCTCGTGCGCCAACGTAGCCAGATCGGGCAGGGCGGGCGATTCGGTGAAGCCGATGATGCGGAAGTTGCTGGGATGGACGACGAGCAGCAGCGCCGTCTCGGACGTGATGGCGGCGGCGTAGTCAGCCAGTCGCACGCGATTGGTCGTACCTACCTCGACCAGGCGCGCGCCGCTCTGCGCCATCACGTCTGGCACGCGGAATCCGCCGCCAATTTCGACCAGCTCGCCGCGCGCGATGATGACCTCGCGCCCAGCCGCCAGCGCAGCAAGCGCCACCAGCGTCGCGGCGGCGTTGTTGTTGACGACCAGCGCATCCTCTGCTCCGGTCAGATCGCGTAGCGCCGCGCGTGTATGCGCCTGGCGTGAGCCACGCTCACCCGCCTCCAGATCGAATTCGAGGTTCGAGTAGCCCTGCGCGACGGCGTTCACCTGGGCGATGGCGCGCTGGCTGAGAGGCGCCCGTCCCAGGTTGGTGTTGATGATGACGCCCGTGGCGTTGATGACCCGGCGTAGGCGTGGCTGCTCCTGAAGTGCGACGGCGCGCAGCATCTGCGCCAGCAGCGCCTCGCGGCTGGGCGCGTGGGCGCCTGCGCGAATGCTCGCGCGCGCTGCCTGGAGGACGCCGCGAATCGCTCGCACCAGCGCTGTATGCGGAATCGCTGGCGCGCCCATCTCCGCGCGCCGCGCCTCCAGCGCTCCGCGCGCCTCCTCCACCGAGGGCAGCCCGCGTAGCGCCGCCTGCCCTGTGGCTGCGCTCGCCGACGGCGCGGGCGGTGTGGAGTCGTCCGCCGCCTGGGGGATGGGTGGACGGTTTGCGCGCTGTGTCATCGTGTACCCTCTCGCTGCCACCTGGCGCCTGCTCTTCGCTCTCTCCGTATCATCATAGCGCAGCGAGCGTAGGTAGCGCTGCGCCCGAGGTTCGCCCGAGGTTCGCCCGAGGTTCGCCCGATACGCGCTGGAGGCGCGCCAGATGTCGCCTGGATGGTGGCCGTGTGGCAGGCGCGCGCGGCGCCTGGGAGAGTGTGGTTGCGTTTGCGCCGTCTGAGTATGGTGGAGTACAATGAGGCGAGACTGGCGCGGTCAGCACGGCCAGCCAGACTCAGCGCAACATGGAGGAAACCCAATGGTGGAGATGTCGGTCGACAGTGTCCGCATCAGCGTTGAGAACAGCCAGCGGGTCGTCATCCTGAAAGACCGAGAGGGCGACAGATACCTGTTCATCTGGATCGCCAATCCAGAGGCCTACTCCATTGCGATGGAGCTGCAGGGTTCGACTCCACCTCGCCCCTTGACGCATGACTTGCTCAAAACCATCATCCTGGAGTTGGGCGCAAAAGTAGAGCGTGTTGTCATCAACGATCTCGTGGACGACATTTTCTACGCGCGTATTCTGATGGATGTGGACGGACGCCATGTCGAGATTGACTCGCGCTCAAGCGACGCGATTGCGCTGGCTGTGCGTCTAAAGGCGCCTATCTTCGTCGCCGATAAGGTGATGGATTCTGCGAGTGTGACGCTCAATTCGGGCGGCGCTGCGGAAGAAACGTCCATTACCAGCGAGAGCCGGACGCCTGCGTACAATCTCGATGTCTATCGCGATTTCATCCAGAACCTGGATATTCTTGACGAGTTGGACAAATGAGCGCACTGAAGAGGCTGAATGGCGCCGCGCGCTACCACTGCTCTGAGAGCTGGCGGGCGTCGCACATCGGCTGCCGATTGCGCGCTGTCCTGAGTTGCCCTGTCGGGCATTCGTGAGGAGGCCGACAGTGCGGGGCCAGGAGCGCATCCTACGCGAACAATTTGCCCAGGCCGCCTGTGTGCAGTGTGGCGCCGCGCATCAGCCCGACGACATGCTGGTCTTGGCGCAGCGCGGATCGCGCTGGCTGGTGCTCTTGACCTGTCGAAACTGCAAGCGACGCGGCATCTTCGTCGCCTCATTCGACCATCCGGCGCCGCCACGCCAGTCGCTCGATGACCTGGACGCCCTCGATACGCCACTTGGCGCTTCCCAGACCCATATCTCTCCGGCGCTCTCCCAACCCTGGCCGCTCACTTCTACTGCATCCCTCAGCGATGACCCCTCCGACATCCTCAGTCCCCATGCTCACCACCCCCTCGCTGACGCGCCTGTCACCTCTGGCGATGTCGAGAACATCCGCCGCTTCCTCAATGGCTTCGACGGTGACTTTCGCGCGCTCTTCGGCATGTCAGGAGACTAAGAGCGCCTAGCAAAATAATCAGGGCGAGCGCTTGCCTGAAACGTAGTGCGTAGCCAAGCGAGAGCGCTGTAGGCAGGCCCATCGTCAACTCGAAAGGATCGGCAGAGTACGCGCTCGTGCCTTCGCCGCTGATCGGCAGGCTGAGAGCGCGTCGTGAAACGGGTGGTGGCGATTCTGCTCCAGATTGAGCGGGAGTGATACCGCGTGGATGAGCTGCTTCTCGACCTCCCACGGCCGTTCCTGGATGGTCCAGGCGACTAGGGCGTTGTGCTCCATCCATTCCGACAGCACGCGCTCGCCAGTGCCGAACGTCATCCTTCGCCCGCTGCCCACGCGCCGCAACTCTAGCCCCAGGCTGGCGCCGAGAAGACAGCCAAGTGACAACCTCAGAGTAGACCCTTCTGCTGGCCCGCGCATGTGTTCGCGCAGCCGATTCGTAAGGGTTCGTTTGCTGGCCGGCTTGCCATTGGCTGGAGGTAGGGTAGGCGCGATTCCGATATAGAGGAGGGTCAGTCCCTGGTGGGTAATGCAGTCATGGTATGGCACGCCATCGGGGATCTCTCGAAAGTACCAAGCGTAGGCCCCCGGCGACCGAGGCACGG
>JAICSR010000320.1 GCA_025936795.1 Ktedonobacterales bacterium
AAGGGCTTGTAGTTCGCCCAGCCCTTGGTCGCCAGCACCTTGGTGATCGCGGCGGTCAGCGTCGTCTTGCCGTGATCAATATGCCCAATCGTCCCCACGTTGACGTGCGGCTTGTCCCGCACAAACTTCTGCTTCGCCATGTTCCTGTTCGTCTCCTCAGTGAGCGTCGCGATTGGCTACCGCGCGCTCGTCGCAGCTCTGAATCGCCATGCAAGGCGCCAGCGCTGCCGCATCCCTTCCAAAATCAAGTGCCCCAGGCGTGCGCCGAGGCTCCAGCGCGAGCGATTGCTCGCGCTAGCTTTGCGCCCGCACGACTTTGCCAGAGGACTTCGCCTTCACTTCTTCAGTGATGTTCCTCGGCGTCTCTTCGTAGTGCGAGAACTCCATCGTGTATGCCGCGCGCCCACTGGTCATGGAGCGCAGATCGTTGACGTAGCCAAACATCTCGGCCAGCGGAGCGAGCGCTCGCAACACCTGCGAGCCACCGCGCTCCTCCATGCCCGTGACCTGGCCACGACGGCGGGTGATGTCGCCCACCACATCGCCATAGAAGTCTGGCGGCGTCGTAACCTCGACCTTCATGATCGGCTCAAGCAGCACAGGGCCAGCCTTCTCACAGGCTGCGCGGAAGCCCATCGAGCCAGCGGTCTTAAACGCCATCTCGGACGAGTCCACCTCGTGATATGAGCCGTCATACAGGGTCGCCTTGACGTCCACGATCTGGAAGCCCGCCAGGACACCCGCCTCGCGCGCCTCGCGCACGCCCTCTTCGGTCGGCTTGATGAACTCTTTCGGCACCGTGCCGCCGATGACGCCGTTGACGAACTCAAAGCCTGCGCCACGCTCCAGCGGCTCGACACGAATCCACACGTCGCCATACTGGCCACGACCGCCCGACTGGCGGATGAAGCGGCCCTCGGCCTGCGCCGTCTTCGAGATCGTCTCGCGATAGGCGACCTGCGGACGACCGATGTTCGCCTCGACCTTGTATTCGCGCGACATGCGATCAACGATCACATCAAGATGCAGCTCGCCCATGCCCTCGATGATCGTCTGCCCCGTCTCCTGATCGGTGTGGACACGGAATGTCGGATCCTCTTCTGCCAGGCGTTGGAGGGCGATGCCCATCTTGTCCTGGTCGGCGCGGGTCTTCGGCTCGATGGCGATCTGGATGACCGGCTTCGGGAAGACGATATTCTCCAGCAACACCGGATGATCGGAGTCGCAGAGCGTATCGCCGGTGAAGGTATCCTTCAGACCAACAGCGGCGCAGATGTCGCCCGAATAGATCGTGTCAATGTCTTCGCGATGGTTGGCGTGCATCTGCAACAGGCGGCTGATGCGCTCGCGCTTGCCCCTGGTCGCGTTGTAGACGTTGGTGCCCTTCGAGAGCGTCCCCGAATACACGCGGAAGTAGCAGAGCCGCCCGACAAACGGGTCAGCCACAATCTTGAAGGCCAGCGCCACGAACTTGCCGTCATCAGAGACGACCAGCTCAGACTCGCTGTCGTCGTCGACGCTGATCGCAGTCGGCGCAGGAACCTCGAGCGGCGAGGGCAGATATGCCACCACCGCATCGAGCATCGCCTGCACGCCTTTGTTCTTCAGCGCCGAGCCGCAGAGCACCGGAACGACCTGCCCCTGGATGGTCGCCGTGCGCAGCGCCTTGCGGATCTCATCGTTGCTGATGGGTTCACTTTCGAGGTACTTCATCATGAGGACCTCGTCAGCCTCAGCCACCGCCTCGATCAGCTCCTCGCGGCGTCGCTTCGCCTCGTCCACCATGTCCGCTGGGATGTCGCTCGCCTCAGACTTCGTGCCGAGGTCATCCACGAAGATGACCGCTTGCTGCTCGATGACATCCACGAAGCCCTTGAATGCGGACTCGCTGCCGATCGGAATCTGGATGGGCGCAGGTTTCGCATTCAGGCGCTCGACAATCATCTCAACCGTGCGCCAGTAGTTCGCGCCGATGCGATCCATCTTGTTCACAAAGCAGATACGCGGCACGCTATATTTATCAGCCTGCCGCCAGACCGTCTCCGACTGAGGCTCTACACCGGCGACCGCGTCGAAGACGACGACGCCGCCATCCAGCACGCGCAGAGAACGCTCGACCTCGGCGGTGAAGTCTACGTGACCTGGAGTGTCCAGGATGTTAATACGATGGTCGAGCCAGAAGCAGGTGGTCGCGGCGGCGGTAATCGTGATGCCGCGCTCCTGCTCCTGGGCCATCCAGTCCATCGTAGCGGCCCCTTCATGCACCTCACCGATTCGATGAATCTTTTTGGTGTAGAAGAGGATCCGTTCCGTGGTCGTCGTCTTCCCCGCGTCGATATGCGCAATGATGCCAATGTTGCGTGTTCGTTCGAGGGGGTATTCTCTGCCCGCCATGTGCTCCCTCAGTGGTCCTGTCGTTCGCAAGTGACCTACAATGATCCCGTGCGGCGACTAGTAGCGATAATGCGCGAAAGCCTTGTTGGACTCCGCCATCTTATGTGTTTCTTCACGTTTGCGAATGGTTGCGCCCTGCCCGGCTGCGGCGTCCATCAGCTCAGCCGCGAGTTTCTCGGCCATCGAGCGGCCACCAGAGCGATTGCGCGATGAGGCGATCAGCCAGCGCATGGCCAGCGCCGTCTTGCGCTCGCCGCGAATCTCGACGGGCACCTGATAGGTGGCGCCACCGACACGACGCGGCTTGACCTCGATCATCGGTGTCGCAGCGCGTAGCGCCTGCTCATACACCTCGATCGGGTTGCGCTTGGCGCGCTGCTCCACCAGTTCCAGCGCCTGATACACAATGCGCTCGGCCAGGCTGCGCTTGCCGTCCCACATGAGGCGGCCAACCAGGCGAGTCACGTTCTTGTTGTTGTACTTTGGATCCGGCAGCACAGGACGATGCTGGACCTTGGCTCGTCGCGGCATACGCTACATATCTCCTCTGGCGCGGGCTGTTTGCCCACTCACATGCCCAACCGACGCAGGGCTGACGCCGATGCGACCGGCGTCGGTGGCCATCCCGATGGACCTCGATGGCTCTGACGCCGCAGACAGCGCAAAGGGGCCCAGGGCAAATTGCCCCGGCGCCCCACCCATCACACGCCTTTCCCGCTGCGTCGCGCGCTGGCTTCTCCGGCGTGGGCGGCGCAGATGCTGCGCTGAGCGCCGGAAGCCCGAGGCCATATGCGGCGGCGGTCGCTGGCCACGCGTTTCGCGCGCCCCGACCGCAGGGAGGTCGTCTGACATACTGCGCAGCGGAGGAGAGCGTCACATGGGCGCCGACTCGCACGCAGCCGTGGTATTTTGGCCGACCTGGCGGCGAGACGCTTGCGCGCCTTCCTCCGCTGGTTTCAGCGACGAAATCTGTAAAAATGAGTCCTTCAGTCTGTCTGGGCCGCTCGTGCGGCATCCCAGACAGGCTCAGGGGAACAAGAAGAGCAGCAAGCCGCCCTAGCGCCGACCCGCCGCCGCGCCCGCCTTCGGGCGCTTCGCGCCGTACTTCGAGCGGCCCTGGCGGCGCTTGTCAACGCCCTGGCTGTCGAGCGCGCCACGCACGATGTGATAGCGCACGCTCGGCAAGTCCTTCACGCGGCCACCGCGAATCAGCACCACCGAGTGCTCTTGCAGGTTATGGCCCTCGCCAGGAATGTAGGCCGTGACTTCCTGATGGTTGGTCAGGCGCACGCGGGCGATCTTGCGCAGCGCCGAGTTCGGCTTCTTCGGCGTCATCGTGCGCACCTGCGTGCAGACGCCGCGCTTCTGCGGCGCGCCACCCGGAATCTTCAGAGTGCGATTCTTGTGGCTGTTGTAGCTGAATTGCAGCGCTGGAGCCTTGCTCTTCTTGCTCTTCTTGCTCCGGCCCTTGCGCACCAGCTGATTGATCGTCGGCAAGGGAAACTCCTTACGTCTCCGTCTTGACATGCTCACCGCGCCCGACCATCTGCCAGGCGTCGCTCAGGCGTTGCTCAGACGTCGCTTCCGCATCGCCCGCGACACGATGCCTCCCGGCGCCACACCGCTCGTTGTGAGGGGTATGGCGCCGCAGAGTATATCTGACGCACGATGAGAAATGTTAACACTATTCAGGGATGCTGTCAACTATAGGCAGGTCGCCGAAGCCGTCTTCGTCATACGGCTCTGGCTCGCCAGCCCCCAGCGTGCCACCCAGACCGAGCGTTCCCAGTCCAGGCGCGCGCATCGCGGCAAGGCGGTCGGCGCGCTGCTTGTCGCGTAGCTCGCGCCGCTGCGGCAGCCCGGTTCCCGCCGGAATCAGCTTGCCGATGATGACGTTTTCCTTCAGGCCACGCAGATGATCGGTCAGGCCGTTGATGGCCGCCTCCGTCAGCACGCGCGTCGTCTCCTGGAAGGAAGCCGCCGCCAGGAAGCTATCCGTATTGAGCGAGGCCTTCGTCACGCCCAGCAACACGGTCTGCGCGGTGGCCGGCTCGCCGCCCTCCGCCAACGTCCGGGCGTTCGTCTCCTCATAGTGGAAACGATCAACCAGATCGTTTGGCAGCATGTCGGTATCTCCGGGTTCGTCCACACGCACACGCCGCAACATCTGACGCACGATGATCTCGATGTGCTTGTCGTTGATGTACACACCCGTCGAGCGATAGACCTTCTGCACCTCTTGCACGAGATAGAGATGCACTGCCTCGCGCCCCTGAATGCGCAACACATCTTGCGGGTCAATCAAGCCGTTGGTCAGCGGCTGGCCAGGGCGCACCTGCTCACCATCGGTGACGGCGATGTTGGTCGCCGCCGGAATCTGATACTCGCGATCCTCACGATCCTCGCTCTGGATGGACAACTTGTTCTTCGC
>JAICSR010000033.1 GCA_025936795.1 Ktedonobacterales bacterium
AAGGACGCCATCGAAGGGCGCCTGAACCAGCATATCTATCGTGGCGTGCGGGTAGGCGCGGCGCAGCGCACGCACTGCCGGAGTGGAGAGAACAACGTCGCCTAGCAGGTCTACGCGCACGACGAGGATGCGGCGAATGCGCGGATCACCCGCGCGCAGCGGCGGCAGTGGTTCATCCCAATCGCGTAGCGCAGCTCCCAGCCGCCCCAGCCCCCAGCGCAGCGTCGCCTGCGCGCGGCGCTTCAACATGCGGCCAGCCATCCGCGCGAACCGCTGATCGAAGGTCGGGCGCGACTCGTAGCCCGGCTCAGCGTCCGTTGCGCCACTGAGTGCGAGCGCGCGCTTGTCTGCTCTCTCCGCCATGATCGCCTTTGCCACTCCATAGAGTTTGTCTGGAGTTCGTCTGGAGTTCGCCTGCGCATGTCTCGCTACGCCCATACAGACGCGCGAAACACTCGCCGGGCCAACTCTGAGTATAGCACGCGGAGTCAGACCACTTCGGGTTACATCGTGGGCGTGGCTTGCCCCCTCCCCCAGCCCCTCCCCCGCTTTGCGGGAGAGGGGAGTTCGGAGAGCGCGCGGGCAGGGAGTCCAGGGAGCGCGCGGGCGGGGAGTCCGAAAAGCCCCTCTCCCGCCGCAGCGGGGGAGGGGTTGGGGAGGGGGCGGCGTTTCAGGCCCAGCGCGCGTCCAGCGCCTCTTCCACTTCATCCGCGCTGTTCATCGCGTTCGCCAGCGCGGTGTCGTCGGGCGCGATGTTGGGGTTGAAGCGGAACATGTTGGTCGGATCATAGACCGCTTTGATGGCGGCCAGCCGCTGGTAGTGGTCGGGCGTGTGAGTGGCGCGCCCACGCTCCGGCGTGCAGTCCATGTCGCTCAGGAAGTTGTAGTACAGCTTACCGGCGACGTGTGGGCGTAGCGTCTCCGCCAGCGTCGCGAAGTAGCGCGTGAAGTCCTGCTCCATCTCCGGCGTCGCCAGCAGGCCATAGGTGAACAGCACGAACTCGACATCGCGCAGGCTGAACGCCGCGCTCTCCAGCGGCGCCTGAATGGCGACACTACCGCCCAGATGCCGCGTCTCGATGGCGAAGAACGGCGAGGCCGGAGCCGCCTCCATCAGCCGCAGCAGCGCCTGCGCCGTCTCCCCCTCCAGGTCGGCCAGCGTCTCCGTCCGGCTTGCCACGGGCATCGGGTCCACCGGATCGTTGGCGATCATCGGCAGCTCACTGGCGGGCAGCGGACCGAAGGCGTCGAAGGCGAGCGGCGCCGCCTCACGCATCGGGCGTAGCAGCGCCTCGCCCGCCGACGCTGCGCCAACGTAGCAGCCGCGCACTGCGCAGAGCGTCTGCCCGCTGAGCGCAGGCGGGATGTCGAGCATTGGCGGGAAGCGGATCATCAGGAAGGCGGTCGTGAACTCGTCGGGCAGCGTCTTCACCCAGCGGCTATACGCGGCGAGTACAGCGGGCGCCGCTTCGATGGGATAGAAGAGATTGCCGCCGTAGAGGTCTGCGACAGGGTAGAGCTGGCATTCCAGCGACGTGACGACGCCAAAGTTGCCGCCGCCACCGCGGGCCGCCCAGAACAGGCTCGGCTCGCTCTCCGACGTGACATGGCGCAGTTGGCCATCCGCTGTCACGATGTCGAAGGCGCGCACGCTGTCCACCGCCAGCCCGAACTTGCGCGCCAGCCATCCAGCGCCGCCACCCAGCGAATAGCCGACCGCGCTCACGTAGGGTGTGGACCCGACGAGCGGCGTCAACCCATGCGCCAGTGCCAGCGGCGAAACATCGCTCCACAGCGCGCCCGCCGCGATCCGCGCCGTCTGCGCCTCCGGGTCCACTTCGACCCCTTGCAGGCGTTCCGTCAGCAGCAGCAGCCCGCCATCGCATGGCGCGACCACGCCATGCCCCGTGCGCATGACCGCCATCGGCAGATGATTCGCCCCGGCGAAGCGCACGGCCACCACCACATCCGCCACATCCGCCGCCGCCACGATCACCGCCGGGCGCTGCTGCGCGTGCCGATTCCAGGCCTGACGCGCCGTGTCATATTCGGCGTCTCCCGGCGCAAACACCTCTCCCCGAATCACGCCGCGTAGCGCATCCTTCGCCGTCATCGTGCCGGAAACAACGACACCACGCTCTTCTAGCGCCATCTGCTTGCTCCTCCTCAAGTATCTGGCTGCCCACCCGGCTCCATACAGCGCCGGGCCACATGAGCGTAGTCTCGCATCGGCGCAACGCCGCGTCGTGGGGAATGCTGCGTAGGGAGGGTCGGTGTTTGCGCGTAGGAGGGCAGAGCGCCGCCAGCGCATGTCAAATACACTTGACAAACTGCACACTACACTTTACAATCAGACTAGTCAAGGTTCCTTGACATGAAGCGCGCATCAGAAGGCGCCGCGTGCGTCACCGCGCACGGATGTAGTGTCAACGAGAGAATAGAAGGGGAGGCGCGTGCGTTGGGGGCTATGCGGCCTGGAGCGCATGCGAGAGACGATGAACAAAGCAGCGACGAGACGCTATGGGCTTGAGTTTGGCGCGGCGATGCTGGCCTATATGGTTGTGCTGGTGGTCGCGCTCCAACTGATCGAGGCGAACCCGAACGCGCCCTGGCGCATTCCTGTAGCAGTGGCGCCGGTCATCCCGACCTGCTTCGCCTTGCTGGCCTTCATCCGCGCGTTGGGACGCATGGATGAGCTACAGCGGCGCATCCAGCTCGACGCGGTCGGCTTTGCCTTTGGCGCCACCGCGATTATCACCTTCACCTATGGATTCCTGCAACTTGTGGGCTTTCCGTCGGTCAGCTTCATCTGGGTGCTGCCGTTGATGGTGGCGCTGTGGGGCATCGGAGGCGCGTTCGCCGCCCGACGCTATGCCGCATGAAAAACGCGCTGCGCGTGCTACGCGCCGAACGCGAGTGGTCGCAAGCCGATCTCGCCGAGCGGCTGGATGTCTCGCGCCAGACGGTGAATGCGCTGGAGACTGGCAAGTATGATCCCAGCCTGCCACTCGCGTTCAAGATTGCGCGCCTCTTCAAGCTGCCCATCGAGCGTATCTTCCAGCCGGAGGACGATGGCGCGACGGGCGTGTGACGGTGACAAGAGACTACGCCTGGCGCTGGGCGCTCGCCTGCTCGCAGAGCGCCTCGATGCGCCGGGCGTAGCGCTCCCAGGTGTAGGCGCGTGCGCGTGCGCGTGCGGCCAGGCCCATGCGCAGGCAGAGCGCGTCATCGGCGATCAGGCGCTGGGCGGCGCGCTGATACTCGGCGGCGTCGCGTACGAGGAAGCCGGTCACGCCATCCTCCACCAGCTCTGGCAGCGCACCCTCGCGCACGGCGATCACGGGTTTGGCGGCGGCCATCGCGTCGAGCGCGGCCAGCCCAAACTCCTCAGCGTAGGGGGTGAACGCGAAGAAACGCGCGCCAGCATAGAGCGCGGCGAGCGGCGCGCCTGTGAGCGGGCCACGCAGCCGCGCCTGCGCCCCAGCGAGCGGCGCCAGGCGGGCGCGATCAGCCGCAGAGCCAGCGCCGACCACCTCCAGCGCGATTGGCGTCGTGGCGCTCCACTCCAGTAGCCGCGCGACCCCCTTCTCGGGCGCCAGTCGCCCGACGTAGAGCGCATAGTCGCCTGCGTGTGGTGGGAGCGTATAGAGCGCGTCATCGGCTCCCAGCGGCAAGACCTCCGGCGTGCGACCGTAGCATGCTTCGGCGCGCGTCGCAGTGAAGGCGCTATTGGTCAGCAGGTTGGCGGCGCGGTGGACGGCGCGGCGGTCGAGCGCGCGGCGCAGGGCCAGATCGGGGCGCGCGCCGCCACGCAGATAGAGCGAGCGCATCGTGTGCAGGTAGGCGATCACACCGCGATGGCGCAACGCCAGCAGCCGCGCGCCGAAGTTCTGGGCGACCAGCGCATCCGTCGCGGCAAGGGGCTGGGTGAGCCAGGCGGCGGGCGCCACGATGCGCAGGGGATAGCGCGCCAGGTCGGCGAAGGTCCGCTCCGGCGCATACATGCTGGTCAGGATCGTGAGGTCGTGGCGGGCGCTCAGGCGACGGGCAAGCTCCAGGGTGGCCCGCTCGCCACCGCCGAACGTGTCGAGCCGCGAGTGCGCGATGATGATGCGCATCGCAGCGCCTTACCCGCCGCTGGCTGGCGTCAATGTCGGCGTCGGATTGGCGCCCGCGCCAACGCCCTGGTTTGGATGCGGCGTATGCGTGGCCTGCGGGCCTGGCGTTTGCTGCGGATTGCCATTGCCGTTACCATTCCCATTGCCGTTGCCGTTGCCGTTCCCATTCCCGTTGCCGTTACCGTTCCCATTGCCGTTGCCTGGCTGCGTTGGCAGCGTGACCCCGGCGGAGTGGATATGCGCCGTCGCCGCCTGCGCGCTGGCGTTCGCCGCAGCGGCGAAGGAGTGGTCGCCGTGCGCGGCGGCCTGTGCTGCGTCGTTCTGCTCTGACTCCAGCGTCACCTGGATGGCGCGCGCAAAGGTCGTCGTGTCCTCATGCCTGGCTTTCGCCTGCGCGGTCAGGTCAATCAACTGGCCAAACGCCACGTCGAACTCGCCAAGCAGCGCGTGCGCCTCGCGCGTACGGCGCTGACTGGCTTCAATCGTCGCCTCGCCGAGACGATGGTTCGCGATCATCGCCAGCGTCTGGCCCTTACTCTCGTCGCCCCACGAGATCGCCAGCAGCGCCGTCTCCTCGACGCGCTTGACACTGTAGAGCGGTGATTCTGGCAGCGCCTGAGCGGAGGCGGCGGACGCCCCGGCTAGCGCTGCGAAGGCGACCAGCAACACCGCCGCCGCGAGTGGCGCCAGGCGGCGCAGCCAGACGCGCCCGCGCGCGGCATAGCCTGGACGTGTGGCCACGCTGCGCCGGGAGGGTCCAGCGCTGCGGCGTGTCACGGCGGCAGACCATGCGGCAGGTGGCGCCGTCACCGCGCGCAGGCGGGCGCGCATCCGGGCGCGGGCATCCTGTGGCTGCGGGATGACTGGCCCGGTCGGCTCCGCGCGCATCAGCTCGTCGAGCCGCCGGGCGATCCGCGCACGGGCAAACTCCGCCTCTTCGCGTGGTGGGCGCACATCATGGAGCGCTGCGGCCAGCGCCGCGTCCGTCGCGACCGTCTCATCCTCCGTCGCGCGGCGCCACTGCGCGCTGGGCGTCACGCGCCAGCGCTCGGACTCACTCAGCAGTGAGTCAAAGAGGCGTTCCTGCCGAAGATCGTCCATCTCATTCATCGGTCATCCGCCTCGCGACGCTGGGTCATGGCGCGTCGCAGCGCCTCAATCGCGCGGAACTGCATCCCGCGCACGGCGCCCTCCTGCTTGCCCATGATGTCGCCGACCTCGCGCGCCGATAGCCCCTCGACAAATCGGAGCAGCACGACCTCGCGTTGTTCCTCAGTGAGCAAGCGCAATGCCGCGCTGAGTTCGTGGATAGTGAGTTTGCGCTCGATCTGCGCCTCTGGCCCTGGCTGCACGCTGTGGATGATCGCGCGTGGGTCGGTGGCGTCGAGCGAGACGATGTCGCGCATGCTGCGAAAGCGGTCTACGACAGCGTTGTGCGCCAGGCGGAAGAGCCAGGCGGCGAAGGAGGATTCACGCTGGGGTGAGAAGTTGTGGATCGTGCGCCAGGCGTTGAAAAAGACCGCCGCAGTAATGTCCTCTGCGTCAATCGCGTTGCCCAGCTTGAGCCGCACATAGCGATAAATGCGGTCGAAGTAGAGCTGGTACAGTTGGGAGAATGCGTCGTGATCACGCTGGGTCGCCCGCGTAACGAGGGCGCTCTCCTGCTCTTCTATAATCACTGTCCCCGTGTACCCCCACCCGGCCTGCTACCGACTGCGGCCCTACATCTGATTGCCCTGGTCGCTGGCGCTCTGCATGGCGCGCGAGGCGGCCACCTGCGCGCGTGTCACGCTATGGCAGAGCCAGGGGTTCAGCCCGTGCGCTCTGGCGCGTTCGGCGAGGCTAGCGGCTTCACCGAGCGTGCGATAGGGCGCGAACAGGGATGGCCCACTACCACTCATAATAACGAGCGACGCCCCTACATTGAGCAGTAGCTCACGTACACCCAAGACCTCTGGGTAGGCGCGCAACACGCCACGCTCCAGCGTGTTGGTGAGCTGGTCGAACGGCAGCGGACGCCCCGCGCGAATGGCTGCGATGACCGCCTCGGTATCGGCGGCGTCGCCGTAGTCCGCTGGGGTGAGCGCGCGAAAGATCGTCGGCGTCGAGATGTCCACCGGCGGCTTGACCAGCACCAGCCAGAGCGGTTCCGCGTCGGGCAGTGGCTCCACGACCTCGCCGCGTCCCTCGATGCGCGCCGTTCCCCCATGAATGAGGTACGGCGTGTCGGAGCCGAGCCGCGCGGCCAGCGATTCGAGTCGCGCCAGGCTCAGCCCCAGCCCCCAGAGCGCATTGAGCGCGACCAGCGTCGTCGCCGCGTCGCTGCTGCCACCGCCCAGACCCGCTTGCGCCGGAACCGCCTTATGCAGCTCGATCTCGGCGGCGAGGTCTGGGCGCCCGACCTCAGCGCGCAGCGCCTCTGCCGCGCGCGTCACCAGATTGTCGGGCGTGGCGAGCGCCGCGATGTCGCAATCGAAGCGGTCCGCGCTGGCCAGCCGCAGACGAAGCGTGTCGTGCAGCGAGATCGTCTGCATCACCGACGCCAGCCGATGATAGCCATCCGCGCGCCGCCCCAGAACCGCCAGGGTCAGGTTAATCTTGGCGTAGGCAGGCGCAAAGACCGTGGCCGCAAGTGTCATGCGTCCTCCAGACGACGAGCGCTTCCCTCCGCGCCCCACCATTATACTGTATCCGCGCCAACCGTACCTCTCTACGCATGGATGTCCTATGTCTGCTTGCAGGCAGGCTGCCGTCCAGCCATTCGCGCAGGCGCTCGCCGATGACGTGCGCTGATGCGTGATGAGCGCAGGATGGTATACTGGCGGGGCTGCGTGTGGCCAGGGCATGCGCAACCAGAGGACAACCAGAGGACGACCAGAGACGACCGGGGAGAGGAACGCCGCCGCTGTGAGCATCTTGAGCAGTGTAGACGGCACGCTGATCAACGCCTGCGCCGTCCTGATCGGCGGCGCCCTCGGCGCGCTCGTCGGCGACCGTCTGCCCAGTCGCATTCACGAGGCGCTGTTTGGCGTGCTGGGTCTCTTCACGGTGCTGATCGGCCTGCTCGACGCCATCACGACCAAGAATGCGCTGATCGTGCTGGGCAGCCTGCTGATCGGCGTGCTGCTGGGCGAGGCCGCCAACATCGAGCGCGGATTGCAGTGGGCGGGCGATTGGGCGCAGCGGCGACTGGCGAAACCCGGCTCGACACTGAGCGAGGCGTTCGTGATGGCCAGCCTGCTCTTTTGTGTCGGGCCGCTCTCGATTCTCGGTTCGCTCGACAACGGACTGACGGGCGACACGACCAAGCTGGTCATCAAGGCGACGCTCGATGGGTTCACCGCGTTGGCCATCGGCGCGACGCTCGGCTGGGGTGTGTTGCTCTCCATCGCCGTCATCCTGATCTACCAGGGCGGCATCAGCTTGTTGGCGCACAGCATTGCGCCCGCGCTCAACGCCAACCCCGACGCCATCATCGAGCTGACCGCGACAGGCGGGCTGATTCTGGTCGCCATCGGCCTGAAGCTGCTCAAGCTGCGCGACCTGCGCGTGGCGAACTGGCTGCCCGCGCTGGTGGTGGCGCCGCTGCTGGTGGCGGGTGTGGCGCTGGCGGGTCCGCTGCTGCGCTGACGTGTGCGCTGGCGTCCCATCAAGACAGGTGAAGACAGGCGATGGATTCGAGCGATACAAGCAATACAAGCGATACAAGCAATACAAGCGATACAGGCGCCGCTGACGAGGCGAGCGCGATCACGCTGAGCGAGCGCGGCGTGGTGATCGAGGGGCAGCGCATCGCCAGCGTGATGAGCGATGGCGCGCGGGCGTTGCTGGCGCATGCGCCGCTGATCGTGCTGCCCGACATCGGCGCGCGTTGGAGCGATTCCCGCGCGATTCTGGAGCGGTTCGCCGCGTCGCGGCGGGTCTTCGCGCTTGACTGGCCCGGCTTCGGCGCCTCCGCGCGTCCCACGCCGGACGAGTTCGCCTATACGCTCGACCACCTCACCGCCCTCTTTGGCCAATGGCTCGATAGCCTGGGTGTGGCGCGGGCGGTGTTGCTGGGGCATGGGCTGGCGGCGGGCGTGGTGACACGCTATGCGGCGGAGCATCCGCTGCGGGCGCTGGGGATGGCGCTGGTGGGGCCGCTGGGCTTCGCGCCAGAGCCGCCGAGCCTCGAAAAGCTGGCCGGGCGGGCGCTGCGCTCGCCGCGGCTGCTGCGGCTGGCCGAGCCGATGCTGACCTCGCTGGCGCTTGGCCCGACAACCGCGCAGACGCAGGCCATCGAGGTGGAGCGCCGCGCCGCACGCAAGCAGTCCGACCATGGGACGCTGCTGGCCGCAACCGCTGCCCTCTGGCGCGACGCCGACGCCACCCGCGCGCAGACCGTGGGCCAGGCGCGGCAGACCCGCATGCCGGGGCTGGTCATTCGTGGCGCGCTCGATCCGCTCTGCACGGCGGCGGAGGCGCGGCTGGTGGCGGAGGCGCTGGGCGAGCGCGGCGGCCTGGAGGTGACGCTGCCAGAGGCGGGCCACCTGCCCCACCTCCAGCAGCCCGAACGCTTCTATCAGGCGCTCGAAGGGTTGATCCTGACGGCGGAGGCCAACATGCTGGCGGCGAACTAGCCCGCGCCGCGACTGATGCTATGCGGGCAGCGCGAGCAGCAGCTCCATCCCCCACGCGAGTTCGTCGTCTGCGTGATCCGCGTCACGAGCGCTGAGCGCTGCGCTGATCTCTACCCGCTCGAAGTATTCGCAGCGCAGCAATTGCCACACGGGCGCGATGGCCAGCAGTTCCGGCGTGACGGCGAACTGCGAGCGATGCGCCGCCAGCGCTGCGGCTTTGCGATCAAGGCAGGCCGTGATGTCCAAGCGGATCAGCGCCTGGCGTTCCTCGTCGCTCCTTGCGTCACTCGTGTCACTCGTGTCACTCGCGGGGTCGCCTGGTTGCGCGCCCACGCCACGGGTATCGAAGGCGGTTGGGGTCTGATTCGAGAGGACCAGGCAGGTGACTGTGTCGGCAGCGACGAATGAGGCCGCGTGCGCGCGCTGAGATGCGAGCGCCTCTGCGCCGAAGAACTGGCCTGGGCCGAGCGTCTGAAGCGCTTGCCCTGACCCCTGGGCGTCCTCGGTGATGGCATGAACGTGGCCGGAGACGATCAGGTAGAGGCTAGCGCTGCGTTCGCCTTGCTCGATGATCGCAAAGTCGGCGGGAAACCACTGCGCTTGCACGGCGTCGTCGGCGTGGCCCATCAGCGCGGCTTCTTCAGCGACCAGCGCCAGCCCCCGCACGAACTCCGCCGAGCCACGAAACGCCTCGCCGCGCGTCATCAGCCAGCGCGCCAGACTCTGGCAGAGCAGCCCATGCTGCCGGGGGAACGCGCTGTAATAGAGCTGCGGCGCCCAGCCATCCTCGCGCGCGATACGCTGGCAGGCCAGCGTCGTGGCGAAGCTGATGGCGCTGTGATCGGGATGGCCAGAGCCGCCATCCGGGCCAAACGTCACCACGACATCAGGCTGGAAGTCGCGTATGTACGCCGCAACATCGGTGGCGAGCCTCGCCGGGTCCACCGCTGCGAGCGCGCCATCGTGATAGTCCAGGCATTCGACGCGCCTGACGCCCAATGCTGCGCTGGCGGTCCGCAGTTCTTGCTCGCGCACGGCCCCTAACGTGTGACGTGTCGCGATGTGGGCGTCTTGAATCTGGCCAGCCTCGCCGCGCGTCGCGGAAACGATCATCGCCTCGGCGCCCGCCTCCACCCAGCGCGCCAGTGTGCCCCCCGCGCAGAAGACCTCGTCATCGGGATGGGCAAACACGCCCAGGATACGCATCGGATAGTCACTCGTCATGCCGTAGGAATATGTGGCGTTCATGGCGCTCATCCCCTTCATTGACCCTCACCCTGGAGGCTCGCCCGCGCTTCCTGCATTCCTGACTGCCTCACCATTCTTTGCGGCGACTGCCCAGCCGGAGATTGAAGCGCTGCCTGTGGGGAGAGAGGAGGGAAAGGGGAGCCAGCGGTTGGAGGGCGAGTATTGGGGATGGCGAGCCGGGGAATGCGGCTCGGCTGACGGCAGTTGATGCAGTTAAATGACGGGTGGCGGGTACTGCGCGGCGTTGGCGGTTGAAATCGTCGGCTGCTGCTCTACGCCTGCGGAGACGATAGTATCGAAGCCACCGGCGTCTCGCCTACTCCTGTGCGCCCGATGCCAGCGAGGCGGAGTCCACCTTGCCTGCGGTGCGTGGATCGAGACGGTCGCGCATCGCATCGCCAAAGAGGTTCAAGCAGAGTACGGTAATCGTAATCGCCAGCGCCGGCCCCAGGATCATCCACGGGGCAGTTGCCCCGGTCAGATAGGGCTGGGCGTCACTGATCATCGTGCCCCACTCGGGCGTCGGTGGCTGCGCGCCCAGGCCCAGGAAGCTCAATACCGATTCATCCAGGATGGCGAAGGAGATCGAGAGCGTCGCCTGCACCAGCAGCGGGCTGAAGATGTTGGGAAAGATGTGCCGCAGCAGGATGCGCCAGGCGGGCGTGCCGACTGCGCGCGCAGCGGTCACGTAGTCGAGCGCCCGCACCTGCAGTGTTTGCCCACGCGCCAGGCGCGCATAGAGGGGGATGCGCACGACTGCCAGCGCGATGACAACGTTCGTAATACCCGAGCCAAGCGCGGCGGCGATTGCCAGCGCCAGGATCAGGGAGGGAAACGCCAGCAGCGCGTCCACGACAATGGTGATGATCTGGTCCACCCAGCCGCGCGCATAGCCGCCCAGGATGCCCAGGAATGCGCCGACCAGGCCGCCGAGCACGATGGCGCCCGCGCCGACGGAGAGCGAGATGCGCGCTCCGTAGATCACCCTGCTGAGTTGGTCGCGACCGAGCGCGTCTGTGCCGAGCCAGTGCGCCAGGCTGGGTGGACGCGCGGCGATAGTGGGATGATACTTGAGTGGTGGATAGGGCGCGATCCATGGCGCAAAGATCGCCATCAGCAGCAGCGCCACCAGCACGGCGCCGCAGATCAGGCGCGGGTCGGCCCAGACCGCGCGCAGCGCGCTGCGGGCGCGCGTGGCGAACGTGGGGTGGCTGCGCTCTCCCTCGTCGGGAATCGCCACTTTCTCGCCCACTTTCTCGCCCACTTCCGCTGCTGGCGCGATCTCGCCCATATGTTGCAGACTCTCGGCCTCGCGTTGGCTCTCTGACGGCTGTGGCGCCATCGCGTTCTCTGTCCTTTCCGCTGCCCAACCTGCCTAGGCGCCCCGATACGCGCCCGACTAACGACCGACGCGCTGCCAGCTACAGGCTCGGCTACTGGCTTTGGCCGAGACTGATGCGCGGGTCAAGCGCGCCATAGCCGACATCAACCAGCAGGTTAACGAGCATGTAGGATAGCGCTGAGAGCAGCACGACCCCCTGCACAACCGGATAATCTTTCGACAGGATGCTCTGGATCGCCAGCAGGCCTACGCCGGGCCAGAGAAAGATGCTTTCGATGATCACGGCGCCGCCGAGAATCGCTCCCGCTTGCAGGCCAACAATCGTCAGCAGCGGCAGCAGCGCATTGCGCAGCGCATGGACGAAGTACACCCGTCCGCGCCGCAGCCCCTTCGCCCGCGCCGTGCGGATGTAGTCCTGGCTGAGAACCTCGATCATGCTAGCCCGCACCTGACGCAAGTTGCCTGCGACCGCGCCTGCCGCCAGCGTAATTACCGGCAACACCAGGTCGCGCAGATTGGCCAGCGGATCTTGGGTGAACGGCACATAGCCGCCGGGCGGGAATGGTCGGATCACCACTGCGAGAAACAGGATGAGTAGTAGTCCCAGCACGAAGTTGGGGATAGATGTGCCGATCAGGCTGAGCACGTTGATGAGCCAGTCAATCGGCGTATTGCGTGTTCCAGCGGCCAGCACACCCAGCGGAATCGCCAGCGCAACCGAGACGACCAGCGAGATGATGCCGAGTTCCGCCGTGACGGGGAGCCGCTGCAAGATGGCCTGGGTTACTGGCTGCTGCAGCTGGATGGACTGCCCCAGGTTGCCATGCAGCGCCTGCCCCAGCCAGAGCACATATTGCGTCAGCAGCGGTTTATCCAGTCCCAGCTGATGGCGCAGCGCCGCCACGGTCTGCGGCGTAGCGCTCTCGCCTAGCAGCACGCGCGCCGGATCGCCAGGGATAAGGTGAATGATCATGAACGTCACGAAGCTGACCAGCAGAGCCACTGGAATCATGAAGAGCAATCGCCGCACGAGAAAGTTCACCATCGAAGTCATTCCTCCTGCCTGCCCCGCGAGTGAGCGCGGTGTGGGCGCCGCTGGGCGAGTCTGCTATCCAGCGATCAAGTTGCGGCGAACTGCGTAACGCGACCAACGGAATGCGATGGCATGCGACGGAATGCGATGGCATGCGACGGAGGCCAGCGCGCTCGCGCAGGCGCCCACCCTATCGGCAGACGCCGCGCGAGGCGTTGGCGCTCATGATTAGCCGAGCGAGACCTGCGCGAACTCCATGATGCCGGTTGGCAGCACCGTGTAGCCCTGCACATTCTTCGATGTCGCCTGAATCGAAACGCCGTGGTTGATGAAGACGTAGGGCGCATCCTGCAGCATCAGCGCCTCCGCCTGCTGATAGTCGGTCGCGCGCTGCGTCTGGTCATTCGACACGCGGGCTGCGTCGAGCAGCGAATCCACCTGCGGATTCGTGTACTGCATGTCGTTGAAGCCGCCGCCTGTGTGGAACCACGAGTACATGTTGCCGTCCGGGTCGGGGCGACCGCTCCAGCCGAGCAGCGCCGCCTGGAAGTTGTGTGACGCCGAATCAGAGAGCAGCGACGAGAACGTCTCCTGCTTGATGGTCATGGTGATGCCAGCCGCCTGTAGTTCTGACTGCAGGAATTGCGCCTCCTGCGCGTTCGCCGGAGAGCCGCTGGGGATAAGCAGTGTGAAGGAGAGCGACGAGAGTCCACCCGCTTGCAGCTCCGCCTTCGCCTTCGACGTATCGTAGCCATAGGGCGCGATCTTGCTGCTATAGGCCCAGCTCGTCGGCGAGATTGGCCCCTGGGCGACCACCCCGACGCCATGCAGCACGCTGTTGACAATCTCCTGGCGGTTGACTCCCCACGCGACCGCGCGTCGTGCGTTCGCATTGTTGAACGGCGCCGCCTGGGTGTTCAGCTCGATGCCAAAGAAGCTCAACGCTGCGATCTGCTTGTATGTCAGCGCGGCATTCGCCTTCGCCGCCGCGACATCGGTTGGGCCGACCACATCGGCCACTTGAATCGTGTTCGTCTCCAGGTTCGTGTACATCACGCTCTCGTTGGTGATGGGATGGTACACGATCTTGTCCAGATAGGGCAGCGACGCGCCGCTGGCGGACTTGCCCCAGTAGCTGGGGTTGCGCTGCAAGGTCAGGTGATCGCCCTTGACCCAGGCAGAGAACTCGAAGGGACCGCTGCCAGCGTTCTTCGGCGCGCTCGCCAGATCCGCGCCTGAGGAGATGGCGGCGGGCGAAAGCATCATGCCGGCGCGGTCAGTCAGCGCAGCGAGCAGTGGGCCAAACGGTTGCGAGAGGTTGAACTGCACGTGCGTGGGGTCCACCGCTTGCACGGAGCTGACAGACGAGATTTCGCTGTAGCGTGGCGAGGTCTGGTTGTTCAGAATGCGGTTGATGTTCGCCACGACTGCGTCCGCGTTGAACGGCGTACCGTCCTCGAATTTGACGTCGGAGCGCAGCGTGAATACGAGTTGCGTGGGCGATGGGTACGACCACGTCGTCGCCAGATCAGGCTGAATCTTGTTCTGTGTGTCGACACGCACGAGCGTATCGTACATGTTCAGCATGACCTGCCGATCAACCAGCGCAGTTGACTTCAGTGGGTCGAGTGTGACGGCATCTGAATCCAGGCCCACATTTAGTGTGCCGCCAGTCTTGACGCCGCCGCCGCTGCCGGACGATCCGCCACTGCCGCACGCGGCGAGCGAGAGCGCCAGCATCCCAGCGCTGACGAGCGTGAGTAGTGGCTTGCGCCAGCGTGACGCCGCGGACCGCGCTGCGGATGACCCAGCGGCGCGCTCAGCGGCGCGCTCAGATGAATGAAACAGGGAGAATGCGTGGCGCGCGCGTTGTTGTGACATGGCTTCCCTCTCATGGCAGGTAGATAGCCAGGTATGTGCGCCGCATTCGTAGGCCCGCGTGAGCGCGAGTCCCGAACGCCAATACGAGGAACACGTACACGGACACCAAATCAATAATTTCAAGGGCGAGACGCCCTGGAAACCCGACGTGATGAACCAACCGCATGCCGCCGCATGCCGCCGCATGCCGCCGTCGCTATCAGCCGCTGGCGTTTGCGCCAGCCCGCCCGACTCTGCCCCGACTCTGCGCGAATCGTTGCGCGAATCGTTGCGCAGCGGGCCGGGCATTGCGCCCAGAGTGCTACCTCCGGCCCGCCGCGTGGGCGCCGACACGGCCTGCGGCGGGCGCCTCGCCATAGAGCGCGCTGAGATCGCGCGCGATGCGGCCAACGGCTTCGAGCAGCAGCGGCGCGAATTGCTCGGCCTGCGCATCGTCGAGGCGTGAGGCGGGGCCAGCGATGCTCAGAGCGGCCATCACCTCATTGTGCGGTCCAACGCGGATGGGCGCCGCCATCGAGGCCGAGCCAACCACCGTCTCGCCGCGTGTGACGATGTAACCTGTCGCGCGCAGACGCTCCAGATCCGCTTCGAACTGCGCGCGACGTGTGGCGCTTAGTCGTCCGGTCGCCCGTCGCCAGAGGTCGGCGTTGGCCGCCCCTTCCACCAGCAGCGCCTTGCTGGATGCGCCCGCGTCGAGTGGGAAGCAGCGTCCGACTCCAGCCGCCATACGCAGCAGATGCGGGCTTTCGAACTCCTCCAGACACATACGTACGTCGCCAGCGACGACATACAGGCCGATCGTTTCATCGGTCGCCGTGCGGAGCCACTGCATATGCGGCGCGCAGATCTGGCGCAGGTTTGCCTCGCCAGCGACGCCTGCCGCCAGCGCCAGCACGCGGAAACCAAGCGAGTAGGCGCGCGTTTCGCGGTCCTGCGTTACCATGCCGTGCGCCAGCAGCGACCGCAAGATGCGATGGATAGCGCTCTTGGTCAGCCCCAGCCGCTCGCTCAGATCAGTCACGCCGAGCGTCGGAGTCTCGCGCGAGAAAGCGAGCAGCACGGCGAGCGCCCGATCAACACCGCGCAATGTGTCGCTTGTATCGGTTGCATCGGTTGTGTCGCTGTCGCGCTCGTCGCCAAGGGCGCCACAATCGTCTGGAACGTCGGAAAGCGGAGCGGTATGCGTCGGAATCTGCGCCACAGTGGCTACCTCTCGCAATGCGCTGGCCGAAGCCAGCGCGCTGAGACGACACAACGACAAGGGACAAAGAAATTGGAACAGCGTTCCATTTGAGCGAATATGAGAGCAATCATACCGACTGAACCGCTCAGTCGTCAAGTCGCGGCGCTCTCGACCGCCGAATTACCAGCCGACTGCGGCGCCCTCAGCCCGTGGATCCGAGCCACCGTGCAGCACACCTTGCTCGCTGTCGATGACAATGCCATTGGCGTGACCCATCTCAGAGTCGAGCGGCGCGGCTAGCTCGACCTGATGGCCCATTGCCCGCAGCGCCTCTACGGTTTCCGCTGGGAAACGCCGCTCCAGTCGCAGCGTCTCGATCTGCCCTGGCTCCTCAGCGCCATGCACCCAACGCGGCGCCTCGATGGCCGCCTGGATGTTCATCTCGTAGCGCAACAGGTTGGTATAGACCTGCAGATGGGTCTGTGGCTGGCCATCGCCGCCCATCGCGCCAAAGACTACAGCGGGTCGCCCGTCGCGTAGCGCCATCGAGGGGATCAGCGTATGGAGCGTGCGCTTGCCAGGCTCCAGCGCGTTCGCGGCGTTCGGGTCGAGCGAGAAGTAGGCGCCGCGATTTTGCAGCGAGATGCCTGTGCCGTCAACGACGAGACCACTGCCAAAGCCCGCGTAGTTGCTCTGGATCAGCGAGACGGCCGAGCCTTCGCCATCGGCGGCGCACAGGTAGATGGTGTCGCCCGTGAAGCCTGCTGTCGCTCGGGTGGCGCTGGCATGATCAGGCGAGATCAACGCGCGCCGCTCCGCC
This sequence comes from Ktedonobacterales bacterium, assembly GCA_025936795.1. GTDB lineage: Bacteria > Chloroflexota > Ktedonobacteria > Ktedonobacterales > JADMIN01 > JAKAIY01. Next base: position 16,245 of record JAICSR010000033.1, read on the forward strand.
AGGTAGTCCGCCGCGATCAACGCTTCCGGTCGCACGCGCATGCGCTCGATATCGGTGATATGCGCTGCGCGGTCGGCGAAGGCCAGCTTCTTCGCCTCGACCTCCAGGTGCGTCGTCTGCGCGCTGAGCGGATCGTCGCCCAGCGGCAGCCCATCAACGATACCAAGCATCTGGAGGGCGGTTACTCCCTGGGTGTTGGGCGGCAACTCGCAGACCTCCAGCCCGCCGAAGGGTACGGTGATCGGCGCGACCCAGTCCGCCAGGTGCGCCGCGAGATCGTCCTCGGTGATCAGCCCACCCTCGCGCGCGAAGAACGCAGCGATGCGCCGCCCCAGCTCACCGCGATAGAAGACGCTGGGGCCATCGCTCGCGATGCGCATGAGCGAGTCGGCCAGCGCTGGCGCAGTCGCCAGCGAGCCAACGGCGAGGATGCGCCCGTCGGGCAGGTAGTTTTCGCGGAAGGAGCTGTGCGTGAAGCTGGCCTGATCCATGCGCGCCAATGCGTGATGCAGCCCAGGCCCAACCGGGAAGCCGTCGCGCCCGTAGCCAATCGCCGGTTGCAGCGCACGGGCCAGCCCAAGCCGACCAAAGCGCTCCGACAGCATGCCCCAGCCACTGACGCAGCCCGGCGCCGTCACTGAATGGATGCCGTAGCGGGGCATCGTCTCATAGCCGAGCGCATGGTACCGCTCGATGGTGGCGGCGGCTGGCGCTCGCCCACTGGCGTTCAGCCCAATCAACGTTTGGGTGGGAGCGTCCCAGACGATGGCGAAGAGGTCGCCCCCCAGCCCGCAGAGGAAGGGATAGACAACCTGAAGCATGGCGTTCGCGGCGATTGCGGCGTCCACCGCGTTCCCACCGGCCTTCAGCAGATCGAGGCCAGCCTGCGCGGCGAGCGCGTGGGGCGCGGCGACGACCCCGTGGGTGGCGAGCGTCTCGGCGCGGTACTGCGGCAGCGAACCCGAGCGACCGCCCAGATGCGGCGCGTGCGATGTGACAGGCATAACTGACATAGACGGTCCGGCCCACCTCTCCAGATGCCTGAGGCGCGGGCGAGTGCGCCGCCCGCGCCGAGTGATGCGCTATGGTGTTCCACTAACAAGAACGCTGTTCAATCTCTGTGGCGGCATAGTAGTCTGATGGGCGACGTGTTGTCAAGGCGCGACCCGGCGGAAGGGTGATGCTGTGCAGTCTCGAATACGGGTCAGTTGTTGGCGTTGCGCCAGCCGATGACCTCGCCAATCTAGAGGTCTTGGGGCTGCAGCGGCGGGTCTTGTGAGCGGTTTGCAGCCGCCTTCAGGCGCGGTTGATGCAGATGAGCGAATAGCTGCGGATATGCGCCTGGCGCCAGGCGCGACCTCACCCCCTGGCCTCCACAGGGCGAGAGGGGAAACAGAGCCTGCTCCCTTCTCCTCGCAGGAGAGGGGCTGGGGGTGAGGTCTGATCTCCCGGTATCCGCGCCAATGCGTTCCATCTGCATCAATCGCCATCCGTCCGCTGGCTGGCTCCTCTATATCCGTGGGAGGCGCTACGCCCTCGACTCAGCCTCCGGGGCGAGGCCGATGCGGTGGGCGAGCTCGTCGGCGGTGGTGTAGGGGTCGCTCTCGCGCTCGACGACCTGCGCCACCAGCCGCTGCCACTCCTCCTCGCCGATGGTCGCGCCGATGCGCTCGATCAGCGCTTGATGCAGCAGCGCCAGCATCTCGCTCTGCGCCTGGCGACCGTCGCGCGCAGCCAGTTGGCCTGTCGCGCGCAGCGAAGCGAGGTGCGCGGCCAGCTTATCGGCGACCTCAGCCGCGCCTTCTCCGCTGGTGCCGACCGTCTTGATGATCGGCACGCGCCAGGCGCGCTCTTTGCGATGCTCATCGAGGCTCATCAGCATGCGTAGCTCAGCAGCGGCCTGATCGGCGCCGGGGCGGTCGGCCTTGTTGACGACGAAGATGTCGGCGATCTCCAGGATGCCCGCCTTGATCGCCTGGATGTCGTCGCCCATGCCGGGGACGACCACCACCACCACCGTCTGCGCCGCGCGCACGATCTCGACCTCGGCCTGGCCCGCGCCGACCGTCTCGACGATGATCGTGTCGAAGCCAGCGGCGTCGAGCGCGCGGGTGGCGTCGCGGGTGGCGGCGGCCAGCCCACCGACCGAGCCACGGCTGGCCATGCTGCGGATGAAGACGTTGGGATCGCCCGCCAGCTCCTGCATGCGGATGCGGTCGCCGAGGATCGCGCCGCCGGTGAAGGGGCTGCTGGGGTCCACGGCGATCACGCCGATGCGCTGGCCGCGCCGCCGTAGCTCGCGCGCAAGCTGCGTCACCAGCGTACTCTTGCCCGCGCCAGGCGAGCCGGTGAAGCCGACGATGTGGGCGTGGCCGCCGTGGGCATGCAGCCGCGCGAGCATCTGGCGAGCCTCAGGCGCGCGATTCTCGATCAGCGTGACCATGCGCGCGAGGGCGCGACGGTCGCCCGCCAGCAGCCGCTCCACCAGATCAGGCTG
>JAICSR010000610.1 GCA_025936795.1 Ktedonobacterales bacterium
CCCCGGTATCGAGCATGCCGCGCAGGTCCGCAATCGCCTCGCGGACCTCGTCGTCGCGCGTGGCCAGTGGCACGCCGCGCGAGGTGTTGGGCAGCCCAGCGAGCGGCCCATCGCTGGCGTCTATACGTTGTAGGGCGGCGATGAAGCCTGCCAGATCATGCGCCGCTTGCTGGGGATCGGCGACGCGCTCGACGGTCGCGTTCTCGCCTGCCAGCCAGCGATAGACAGACCACTGCCAGGGATAGCCCTCGCCCGGCGCACCCAGCGCGAGCGGGATGGGAATGGCCAGCGGCAGATGCGGAGCTAGGCGCGGCAGCCAGCGCTGCTCCTTCTCCACGCCGCCGACAGCCCAGGCGATGCGCGGCATCCGCACGGCCATGTCGTCGCCCAGCCGATAGAGCGCGTTGTCGGTCCCGGCGGAAGGAACTGGCGCGATGGGAAGGTCGGCCCACTGCGGAAATTGCGCCGCGAGCAACCGACGCACGAGCGCTGCATCGGTGTCTACCTCGTCGTCGTGCATTTTGCCAGCGGACATGAACACCTCAGAAATCTGGCTGGCGGTTGAAACCACGCCTGGACGTGGACCCGCGCAGGCGGGTCTTGTGGCGACCCGCAGGTCGCCTTCAGGCGCGGTTTCAACCGCTGGCCACCCACGCCCACCAGCATATCATCCCGACAGATCGCATCTCCACGACGCCCCTACCGCGCTCTAGAACAGCGACATCTGCTGTGGGCCAGGGCCGTCGTCGCGCGCATCGGGTGGGATGAGCTTACCTTCGGCGCGCAGGCGACGCGCCTCGGCGAGGGCGGCGGGCAGCGCGCGGGTAAAGTCGGCGACGATCACATCGTGCAATTCTTCACGGTGCAACCCCGCCGCTGGATTGTACATCGCCAGCAGGATGCGCCCGTGATGCTGGCGCGCCTGCCCATGCTGGCTGGTGATGCGCGCGTTGGGCAGGAACCAGGCCAGCGCCGCACGGCCCAGCGGCACGAGTACCAGCGGATTGACGGCGGCGATCTCGCGGGCGAGGTATCCGGAGCAGGCGGCCACTTCGTCGGGGCGCAGCTCGCGGCTCTCCTGCGGGTGGTGCTTGACCACGTTGGTCAGGTAGACCTCTGCTCGGCTCAACCCCGCCGCCGCCAGCAATTCATCGAGGAAGGCGCCGGATGGGCCAGAGAACGGCCTGCCACTGCGGTCATCGTAGGCGCTGGGCGCCTCGCCGATCAGCATCACATCTGCCGTGGCCGCGCCAGTTCCGGGCGCTGCATGCTTCGCGCCGATGTGCAGATCGCAGCGCATGCAGACGCGCGCCTCCGCCGCCACCTGGGCGAGCGCCTCACGCGCCGCGTCGCCACGCTCATTCGCATCATTCGCATCATTCATCGCCATGTCGCGCCTCCTGGCCCGCCTGATCTCTGAGCCGCTCATTCCGCAGCGCAAGGGGCGTACCGGAGATGGAGGCCCCTCACCCCTAACCCCTCTCCCAGAGGGCGAGGGGAAAGGCGCGCCTCCTCTACCCGCGTCGCCCACCCAGCCGCGCGCGGATGATGCCGCCGAGCATGCGAATCTCTTGCACGCCGAGCAGCGAGACCAGCGCGAAGTAGATC
>JAICSR010000368.1 GCA_025936795.1 Ktedonobacterales bacterium
ATGACTTGGTCGCGCTTGCCCAACGTGCGGGCGCGCCGCTGACCGTCTTCGATGTGGACTATCCCACTGTGCGCGTCACGACAGAAGCTGACCTGGCCATTATAGAAGCGCTGCTCAGCCAGCGCGAGTCGGAGGCCCATCTATCATGACCTCGCAACGTCCCGGCGCGATTCTCGTCGGCGCCTCCAGTGGCATCGGCGCGGCGCTGGCGGATGAGTTGGCGCGGCGCGGCTATCAGGTGGCGCTGGTCGCGCGGCGCGCGCCAGAGTTGGAGACCGTCGCCGCGCGCCTCAATGCCAGCGCACCCGGCGCAGCGCGGGTCTATGCGCACGATGTTCGCGACTACGACGCCGCCCCAGCGCTCTTCGCACGCATCTGCGCCGACCTGGACGGCGCGCCACTGACGCTGCTGGTCTATGCGTCGGGCGCGATGCCCACTGGCGACTCTGGCGGTTGGCCATTTGCGGATGAGCGCGAGATGATCGAGACGAACCTGATCGGCGCGATGCGCTGGCTGGCGCTCGGCGCGGAGGTCTTCGCGCGGCAGGGGCGCGGGACGCTGGTTGGCGTTTCATCAGTGGCGGGCGACCGTGGGCGCAACGGCAACAGCGCCTACATGGCCAGCAAGGCGGGACTCTCGGCGTATCTCGAATCACTGCGCTATCGGCTGGCGCGCCGTGGGGTGCGCGTCGTCACCATCAAACCAGGCTTTGTCGCCACCGCGATGATCTCCGGCAAAAAGCCACCGCGTCCGCTCGTCATCTCAGCCGAGCAGGCGGCAAAGCGCATCGCCGAAGTCAGCGCGCGCGGGCCAGAGGTCGTCTATGTGCCTGGGCGCTGGCGCGCCATCATGGCCATCGTGCGGGCGCTGCCTCCCTTCGTGATGAAGCGTCTGTCGCTTTAGACCCTCACCCAGAGGGAGAGCGGAGCGAGCGGAGTTCCCCCTCTCCTTGCGGGAGAGGGGGCAGGGGGTGAGGTCGCGCATGACGGAGCGTGAACTGACAGGCTGGGGGCTGCGCAATGTCGCGCATGCGCCTGTCGTGACGCCGCAGAGTGTTGACGCGCTTGCTCAGGCGCTTGCTCAGGCGGCTGGCGAGCGGCAGACGGTCTGCCTGCGTGCGGGTGGCGGCAGCTACGGCGACGCGGCGCTGCTCGATGGCGCGCTGACCCTCGATTCCAGCGCGCTCGATCAGATTCTGGCGTGGGATGCGACGACGGGCGTGGTGACGGTCGCGCCAGGCGTCACCGTGGAGCGACTCTGGCGGCGCATCCTGCCAGATGGCTGGCGGCCAGCGGTGGTCCCAGGGCGCAGCGCGGTGACAATGGCCGGAGCCGCCGCCGCAAACATCCACGGCAAAAACAACTGGCGTACCGGCTGCTTTGGCGACCATGTTATCTCTTTCGAGCTGGCGCTACCTTCTGGCGAACGCATCACCTGCTCACGCGCATCTCATCCCGACCTGTTCGCCGCAGCCATCGGCGGGATGGGGCTGCTCGGCGCCTTCACCAGCCTTACCATGCAGACGGCCCGCGCCGCGTCTGGCCTGGTAGCGGAACGCCAGACGGCGCACGGCTCGCTGGCGGCGCTGCTGGCGGCGTTCGAGGCGGCCAAAGGCTCCGCAACCGATCTGGTGGGATGGGTGGATACGAGCGCGCGGGGCGCGGCGCTGGGACGCGGCCTGCTCGGCGAGACACGCGAGCTAGCCGCCGACGAAGACCCACACGCCGCCGAGACGCTGCGCAGCGCCTGGGAGCGCTGGCCCAGCCTGCCCGTGCGCCTGCTCCGCGCCCTGCCCACGCCTGTCATCCCGACGCTGGCCCGCCCGCTGACGCACCCGGCGGGCGTCTGGCTGGCCAATCGCGCCCAGTGGGAGCGTGGCTCGCGCGCAGGCGCAGGCCACTGGCGGCGCATCTCCTATCCGGCGGCCAACTTCCCGCTCGATGTCATCCCCAACTGGCGCGACACCTACCGCCCCGGCGGGCTGATCCAGCAGCAGGCGTTCATCCCGGCGGCACAGGCGCAGGCGGCCTTCACGCAGCTCCTCACGCGGGCGCAGGCGGCTGGCCACACGCCATCGCTGGGCGTGCTGAAGGCGCAGCGGGCCGCCGACGATTTCACCCTCAGCTATCTCGTGGATGGCTATTCGCTCGCGCTCGACTTCCCTGTGCTGCGTCGCAGTGAGGCCGATCTGCTGAAGCTGCTGCACACGCTGAACGACATCACGCTGGACTTCGGCGGGCGACTCTACTTCGCCAAAGACAGCACGGCGACGGCAGAGCAGGTCGCGCGCATGCTGGCGCCAGCCAACCTGGCGCAGTTCGCCGCGCTCAAAGCGCGCGTGGACCCACACGAGACGCTGCAATCTGGCCTCTATCGTCGCGCGCTGCGTCCGGCGTTGCGTCCGGCGATTAGATAAAGACTGACGAAAGCAAAGCGTGTATGCAGACGACACCGGCGCCCACTGCTGGCCAACAAGTCCGCGAACCACGCGCTGCGTGGGCCTTCGCACTTGCCGCGTGCTGCGCTCTCGCAGTCGCGCTCGTCCTGGTGGTCTTGAGCTTCGCGCTTGGGAACGCGACGAACGTCGTTAATTCCTTGTGCGGCGCGCCGAGAGGCCGATTGGCCGAGATGATGGCCTCACTCAATGCTGAATGACTGCTCTGCGGCCTGGCCATCGCTCTTGCAGGGGCCTGCGCGCTCATCGCACGGTGGATTGCGCCTTCGAGTGCGGCTCCAGTGGCGCGCACAGCCCGTGTGGCGCTGGTGTTCGCCGCTCTCGCCCTCGTTGGCCTCGGCTGCTCGTTCACCTGGTATGCAATAGTCGCATTCGGACACTGTATCGGTTGACCTGCACCCGATGGCTGCGCCTCGACGCGCTCTGACGCGGGTGGTATGATGGGTCGGCGCGCATGCGCGTGCGCGGCGTGGTGGATTCTGAAGTGGTGAGGCGCTATGGCCCAGAGACAGCGACTGGTGATTGCGACGACGAGCGCGGATAAAGCGCGCGAATATCGCCAGCTACTCGCCAACGCGCCGTTCGCGCTGACCAGCCTCAGCGACGTGGGCGTGACGTATGATGTCCCTGAAACGGGGCAGACGTTCGCCGAGAACGCGACGCTCAAAGCGCGCGTCTACGCGGAACTGACGGGCTTGCTGACCCTCGCCGATGACTCTGGGCTGGAGGTTGACGCGCTCGATGGCGCGCCCGGCGTCTATTCGAAGCGCTGGGCTGGCGACGACGCAACCGACGCAATGCGCAATCGCTTGCTGCTGGAGCGGCTCTCCGGGCTGCCTGATGTGCAGCGTGGGGCGCGCTATCGTTGCGCCATCGCCATCGCAGCGCCACCACCGCGCGGCCTGATTGGCGTGGTCGAGGGCGTCTTCGAGGGACGCATCGCGCGGGAGCCTGTCGGCCAGGGCGGCTTCGGCTATGACCCGATCTTCTTTGTGCCTGAGCAGGGGCGCACCGTTGGCGAGATGTCCGCTGAGGAGAAAGACGCGATCAGCCACCGGGCGCGAGCGGCGCGGGCGGCGCTGCCGCTGCTGGAGCGACTGGCGAGCGACGAGTTCTCGCCTCGCTAGCGACGACTGCGCATTGAATGGAGCCACTTGTGCGCCCAGAGCCTGTACGGGTCGCCATTGATCTTGAGACGACCGGCCTGCGCCCCGATCAGGACGCGATCATCGAGATCGGCGCGGTCAAATTCGCTGGCGCGCAACTGCTCGATACGTTCCAGAGCTTCGTCAGCATCGCCGCGCCGCTGCCCTACCGCATTCATCGCCTGACGGGCATCAACTCCGCCGACCTGCGCCGCGCGCCACCGCTGAGCGCGCTGATACCGCATCTGCGCGCCTTCATCGGCTCCGCGCCACTGGTGGGACATAGCGTCTCCTTCGACGCCGCCTTTCTACGCCGGGCTGGGCTGGCGCATCACAACCCGCTGATTGACACCTACGAACTAGCCTCGATGCTGCTGCCCGACCTGTCCAGCTACACCCTGGCGTCGGTCGCGGATGCGCTGAAGGCGCCATCCTCCATCCACCATCGCGCGCTGGCCGATGCCGACCTCTCGCGGGCAGTCTTCCTGGCGCTGATGGAGCGGCTGAGCGCGCTCGATACCACGACTATTAGCGAGTTGGTCGCGCTTCCCGCCGCCAAC
>JAICSR010000170.1 GCA_025936795.1 Ktedonobacterales bacterium
AGGCCATCCAGCGCGCGTCTCATGTGATGCAGTGAAGCCGATGCAATGGGAGACGACACGCATGGCTGACGCGGCGTTGGCTGAGGAGCGCACTGGTGGGGCGTCGCTGGCCCTGCGGGTGGGCTGGCTCACGCTGGTGATCGGGGCCGTCGCGCTCGGCGCGCTCAGCATGCCCGCCTACTATCACGATCTACTCACCGCCTGCTCTGGCGCGTCTTGCTTGCTGGATGGCGCGCTGACGGCTGCCGACTTCCGGGCGCTCAGCGCCGCTGGTATTTCGGCGCAGGCCTATGGCGCCTATACTCTTATCCTCTATGGCGCTGTTACGCTGGTCTGGCTGGCGGTCGCGCTGCTCATCTTCGCGCGGCGGACCAACGACACAGGCGCGCTGCTGATCGCGCTGATACTTGCCACAGCCAATCTGGTCGCGATCAATGGCCCAATGACGGCGTTGGCGCTGGCTCATCCGGCGCTGACCTGGCCCATCAACGTGCTTGCGACGCTGAGCGATGTCACCTATATGCTGCTATTTCTGCTCTTCCCCAATGGTCGCTTCGTTCCCAGGTGGACACGCTGGGTCGTCGCGCTGCAACTCGTCCTCAGCGCGCTCACGATCATGTCCCCGCTCGATTCGCCCGTTAATGCGCCCAACAGCCCCATCGCGCAGGCGCTGGGAATCCTCCCGCTGGGGTTCTTTGTGATCATCATCTTCGCGCAGGTCTATCGCTATCGGCGGGTCTCCACGCAGCGTCAGCGCGAGCAATCGAAATGGGCGGTGCTGGGTCTGGTCGTGGCGGCGGTCGGCGTGATCGGGCTGAACATTGCCGACCTGATCATCGCGCAGGCGCCAGGAGGTGGCCAACCCTCCGCGATCATCATGAACACCCTCTACCCGCTGGTGCTGCTCACCGTGCCTGTCTCAATCGGCGCCGCCATCCTGCGCTACCGGCTCTACGACATTGACATCATCATCAAGCGCACGCTGGTCTATGGCTCGCTCACCGCGATTCTGGCGGCGCTCTACTTCGCACTGGTGATCGGCGCGCAAACGCTGACGAAGCTCATCACCGGGCAGCAGGTTGGCCAGCAGCCCGCCGTGATCGTGCTGACGACGCTTGTGGTCGCTGCGCTCTTCCAGCCCTTGCGCATGCGGCTGCAACGCACGATTGACCGCCGCTTCGACCGCAGCCGCTACGATGCGGCCAAGACCGTCGCCGCCTTCAGTGCGACGCTGCGCAGCGAGGTGGACCTGGCCCAGCTCAATGCCCAGTTGTTGAGAGTGGTGGAGGAGACGATGCGCCCGACGCATGCCTCGCTCTGGCTGCGATCCGACAACCAATACCACCAACCGTAACGAGTACGTCACACGTTGCGACTATACTGCTGCACATATACAGGTCGTACAGAAATCACAGGCGCAGCGTCTGGGCGCTGGAGAGCGGCGCGCCGGGGTTTCCGGGTCGGTGTCTCTGTGGCCTCGGCGATTGAGTGAGGAGAGCGTGAACGAATGAGCGTCGAAGTATCGTCGGAAACATTCGAGCGCAGCGCTGCGCCACCCACCACAGCGAACGCCCGGCGCGCTGCCTGGCTGGCCTGGGCGCTGCTGGCGCTGGCGCTGCTCATCGCCATCCCAGGTGTCATTCTGACGACGGTCAACAATCCTCCCACACTTGTCGATAACATTCTGAGCGCCGTCTTCTTGCTAATCTTTGCAGGGATGGGCGCGCTGATTGCGTCGCGGCGCCCACGCAATCCAGTGGGCTGGCTGCTCTGCCTGGTAGCATTGCTCTCGCTCACGGGTGGGCTTACCCTGGAATATGCCTATTATGGGTTGGTGAGTCATCCCGGCGCGCTCCCAGCGGCCATCTGGGTGGTCCCCTTGGGTGGCGCGGCGCGATCCGCAGGCTGGTTTTACATGTTGACGCTTGTCCCGCTCTATTTCCCCACTGGCGAGTTGCTCTCACCGCGCTGGCGCTGGGTGGTATGGATCGTTGCGGTGGCCACTGTGGCGTCCATCGCAGGCGCGGCGCTCAGCCCTTTTGGTGATTTCACAGACCTTCGATTAATGAACATCCACAATCCGCTTGAAATTGCCCCCAGCGCCGTTGGCGATTTCCTCGGCGAGTCCGCATCGCTGGTCTTGTTTCTGCTCGTTCCGGCCTGCGCCTGTTCAGTCGTGTTGCGCTTCCGGAGGTCACGAGGAATCGAACGGCAGCAGCTCAAATGGTTTGTCTATGCGATGGCGATTGGCCTGATTGGCGGCCTCTGCCTGGTTGCCACAGCATGGTTTAACGTGAATATCACGAGCGTCTCGGTCTGGACACTGGTGACGGTAGGTATGCCCATCGCCGCTGGCATCGCCATCCTGCGCTACCGACTCTACGACATTGACATCATCATCAAGCGCACGCTGGTCTATGGCTCGCTCACCGCAATCCTGGCGGCGCTCTACTTCGCGCTGGTGATCGGCGCGCAGCATGTGACCCAGGCGTTCACCGGGCAGCGGGTCGGCCAGCAGCCCGTCGTGATCGTCCTCTCGACGCTGCTGATCGCCGCGCTCTTCCAGCCCTTGCGTGCGCGTTTGCAGCGCTGGATGGATCGTCGTTTCTACCGCAGCCGCTACAACGCCGCCAAGACGCTGGCGGCCTTCAGTGCGACGCTGCGCAGCGAGCTGGACCCGGATGAGTTGCGCGGGCGCCTGCTGGGGGTGGTGGAGGAGACAATGCGCCCCACGCATGTCTCGCTGTGGCTGCGCGCTGCGCCCGGCAAAGCGCCCGTGCCCGCCGACGGCGCCAACGACGCGCGCTAGCCGCCAGGACAGCCACTCTTCATCACTACGCGGCTGTGCGGTGAATGACGATGGCCAGACCGGATTCGCGCGGGATTCGCGCGGGATTCGCGCGGGAGCAGCGTGGGGCGCTCAGTGCGGGACCGACGGCCGCCTGCATCGGGGGTCAATACACCGACTGGCTATTGAGCGCTGTGTGCGCAGCCAAGCTCTCGCTCTGCTATACTAGCTACCAGGCGGAGGAAGGATATGGGCGGCTCGCGCGCCGCTCCGGCTCCGACCATCGCGCACTCCCCTGCCAGATCGCGCTGGCCCACAGGCAGCGCGTGTCATCGTGAACGGCCCAGCCGAGAGAGAGAGTGATGAGGAGGCAGGCTTTAGAATGGATGAGCAGGAGCAAGCGCAACAGGCCCTGAAGGAGATGTTTCGACGAGATCGGGCGGAGGTCGCAGCCCACCCACCGCGCAAACCACGCTGGCAGTTCGGTCCACTCGCGCTTCCCTGGCTGCTCGCGATTGCCGTGGTCATTTTTGTGCTTGGCCCCTTCGCGTTCATCGTCATCTATCCGCGATTCGGCCCAGTTGATACAATGACCTCGTTCTGCACGGCGGAAGGCGTCGGCGAATATGAAACCGCCTATGCGTTGCTCTCAACGCGCGTGCAACAGCATGTCTCGCTCGATGCATTCACACAGGCGAGCCGCAGCGCCAACCTGGTGTCCTGCTCCGCGAGCCACGGCGTACCCATCATCTTCGGGGGTACGTCGGCAAGCCTCGATGCGAACTACCAACTTGTTAGCAGTGAGCTTGACGGGTCAATGACGTTTGTACGTGAGGACGGCGGGTGGCGCGTGGACTCCATGACGCCAGACCTGTTGAACCTCGCGTCCTGAGCGGCGCCCGCATGTGCGCAGCATCCTGACCGTGCGCGGATGCCGCTGCTAGAAGAGTCCGCCACGCGCGGCCATCAGTGGCTGCAAGGCGTAAGTGGCATAGGCCAGCACGGCGGCCAGCCCGAAGTAGAGCAGCGTGATGTAGATGCGCGCCCCGGCTGAGATCGCGTAGTAGCTCGTGCGGCCTGCCTCGCTGAAGCGCGAGAACAACTGGAACACGCCGAAGATGCCCAGGATGATCAGCAGGATGTCGCGCGTGTACCAGGCGCCTAATGCCACACCGAGCAGCCCGATGGGCCAGATCCACTTTGAGATGGCCGCCGTCACTCGTGCGCCATCGAGCGGGCCAACCGGAATCAGGTTGAGCAGGTTGATGTAGAAGCTGAAATAGGCCAGCGGCAAGAGCACCGACAGCCCCGTCTGCCAGTACGCGATCAGGCAGATTACGCCGCCGACCGTGCCCGCCAGCGGCCCGGCCAGCGCGATCTCGGCCTCGTCGCGCACGGTCGCGGGCGCGCGCCGCATCGTCACGAAGGCGCCCAGCATCGGGATGAAGATCGGTAGCCCCGCAGGCATGCCCTTCGCGCGGATCACGACGAAATGCCCCATCTCGTGGACGAGCAGCAGCGCCATGAATCCCAGCCCGAATTGCCAGCCCAGCAGCAGCCAGTAGACCGCGAAGCTGACCACCGCGCTGACGATGGGCCAGAACAGATGAACGCTCGTATCTGTCTCGCTCGCAACTGGGCCAGCGCTCGCAAGTGGCGACTGCGGCTGCGGAGAAGCCGGATAGTGCCCATACTGCCCGTACTGGGGATACTCAGGATACTGGGGAGATGGTGAGGATTGCCCGTAGCCTGGCGGATAGCCTGGAGCGGTCGGAGAGGTTGGCGCAGGGGGGCGCTGGCCAGCCTGCTCGTAATACTCTGGCGGCGGCGGATAGACACCCGGCTGACCTGGCTGATAATAGCCTGGCGGCGGTGGATACGCGGGCGGGTAGGCTGGCGGCTCGGCGGTGGCCGATGACGCAGGCGGCCAGCCCTGCCAGGTACGCCACTGATCTGGCTGCTGGTTTGGTCGGGGCGTCTGTCCTTCGGGTTCCTCTGTCATGGCTGGCCTCACCTCAGAGAGCGGCCAGCACAGCGCCCGCAGCCCTACGCTGCGCGCCTGCGAACGCTCCCCTCACTACGAAGTATACCGAATATCGGCAGATCGGCGCCGCTGAGCCGTCGCCTTCGCGGGTTTAGCGCGCCGCCAGCCGCTCGGCCCTACTGGCCGCTGCGCGGACGAGCGGAGCCAGCCGCCGCACGCCCTCGGTCAGCTGCTCTTCGTGCATGGCGCCGAAGCCCAGCAGCAGACCAGACCGCGCCTGCGCCTGATAGTGCTGGCTGAGCGGCGCAATGGCCAGCCCCTGCGCGCGCGCCTGCTCGGCCAGCGCGACATCATCGGTTCCCGCTGGCAGCGTCGCCAGCAGATGGATGCCTGCCTCAGCCGGGCCAATCTGCGCGATCTCGCCTAGTTCTGCATGCAACGCCGCTACCAGCGCATCGCGTCGCCCGCGATAGACGCGCCGCATCCGCGCCAGATGCCGCTCCAGTTCGCCCGCCTCGATGAAGCGCGCAATGGCCAGCGCATCGCGCCAGGCGGGATGCCGGTCGCTGGCCGCACGCGCGCGCGCCACCGGCTCGATCAGCCAGCGGGGCAACGCCGCGAAGGCCAGGCGCGCCGCCGGATAGAGCGCCTTGGCGAAGGTGCCGAGATAGATCACCTCGTCGCGCTCATCCAGCCCGCGCAGCGCCTCCAGCGGTTGCCCCTCCAGCCGCAGCTCGCCGTCGTAGTCGTCCTCAACGAGGGTCGCGCCCGCGCGCCGCGCCCACTCGATCAGCGCCATGCGGCGCTCCAGCGAGAGTGTCACGCCGGTGGGATACTGGTGCGAGGGGGTGACGATCAGCAGGCGCGCGTCTGCCAGCTTGCCGTGCGCCGCTGGGTCGGGCAGCGCCTCGACGCGGATGCCGCTCTCATCCACCGGGACGCCGCGCAGCGCCGCGCCCTCCGCCAGGAAGGCGGCGTGGAAGCCGATGTAGCTGGGGTCCTCGACCAGCAGCGGCTGCCCCGGCTCGACCAGCAGCCGCGCCAGCAATGCCAGCACCTGCTGCACGCTGCTGGCGATCAGCAGTTGATCTGGATCGCAACGCACCGCGCGCGAGCGTCGCAGCCAGGCCGCGATGGCCGCGCGGGTCTCCAGCGGACCGAGGAGCGCGTCCCAGCGTCCCGCCTGCGCCGCGCGCTCGCGCGCCTGCGCGCGTAGCTCCGCCAGCGGGTCGGCGGTATCTTGCCAGGCGACGATGCGCCGCCAGCGCGCCCAGGGGAAGAGGTCCGCCGCGCCGATGCTAGGCCGGAAGTCGAATTCCGCGCCCGTCGCGCCGCCATCCATGCCGCCGATGCTGCCCGCGCCGATCAGCGGAATCGCCTGAATGCGCCGCGCCCAGGCGGTCAACACCGGGCGCAACGGCTCCGCAGCTTTCTCCTCAGCGGCGTCGGGAAGCGGCGCATGCTCCGTCGCCCGCGCCTCAGCCTCGGCGCGCTCCAGTGGCGCGTAGCCCTCGAAGACGGGGGCGACGAAGGTGCCAGCGCCCACGCGGCCAGCCACATAGCCCTCGGCCCGCAGCCAGTCGTAGGCGGTAGCCACGGTCAGCCGCGCCACATCCAGCTCCTGCGCCAGCGCGCGACTCGGCGGCAGGCGATCACCCGCGCGCAGGCGTCCGGAGAGAATCGCCTGGCGCAACTGCGCGTAGATCTGTCGGGTCAGCCCCTCCGTCGCCTCGCCGGAGCGGTCCAGCGTGATGAGCAGGTCGAGTGTCAGCCGCTTCATGATTGGCCTGCTATCTCTTTCTGCAAATGGAGCTTGCGCTAGTCCAATATCCTTCTGTACGATACCACACAGACGGCGCGAGCGGGCAGAGCGGCCACGCTTGCCGACCAGAGCAGCACGAGTAGCAGCAGGAGAGGACGAGGTGATGGCGACGAACGAGACGACAACTGCGCCTGACACGCGGGAGGCTAGCCCGCTTGCGCAGCGCTCAGAGACGACGGCGCGCTCGCGCATCCGCCGCCATGCCGAGCGCTCGGTTCCCACCGAGGCGCAGCGCATTCTCGAGGCGGGACGTGTGGCGCACGTCGCCTATGCGCTCGACGGCCAGCCACATGTGATCCCCTTCCTCTACGACTACGCCGATGGCGCGATCTACTTGCACGGCGCGCCTGCCAGTCGTACGCTGAAGTCGGTGCGTGCAGGAATGCAGGTGGCGATTGAGGTGCTGCTGCTCGATGGCCTGATTGCCTCGCGCGACGCCGAATCGCACTCCGCCAACTATCGCAGCGTGGTCGTCTATGGTGTGGCGCAGCGCGTGACGAACATGGCCGAGAAGCGCGCCATCCTGGAGCGCATGACGCTGCGCTACTTCCCCGGACGCACGCTGGAGGTGGATTACGCGGCGGCGACCGAGAAGCAGATGCGCGCGCTGGAGGTGCTGCGCGTGCCAGTGGAAGAACTCTCGGCGAAGATGCGCGAGGGCGGCGCGCGTGGCCCACGCGACGCTGACCCGCCCGATGGCTCAGGCCACACCGCCTTCGTCGTGCAGCTTGGTGGGCGCGATATGTAGGCGGCGTGACCTCATCCCCAACCCCTCGCCCACAGGGCAAGGGGGCAACCAGATTCCTACTTGTGGTGTTTCACAGAGACGAGCTATGATGTCGCTCAATGCCCTCACTCGAGACACAGCCGAGACACAGCAAGGAGCTTTCCCAATGTCCAGCACTCTGCAACTGGCGCTGACTGGCGTGACGCTGGGCCTGGCCTATTCCGCCGCGCCGGGCGTTGTCAATACTGAGGCGACGCGGCGTGGCTCGGCGCGTGGCTTCGGCGCGGCGTTCGCCGTCGAGGCTGGCGCGCTGATCGGCGATATGCTGTGGGCCGTGCTGGCGCTCGCGGGCGTCTCGCTGACAGCGCGTTTCTGGCCAATTCAGGTGACGCTCTCGCTGATTGGTGGACTCTTTCTGCTGCGGATGGCCTGGCTCGCCCTACACGATGCAATCCATCGGCGGCGCGTGACGGCTGGCCCGGCAAGCGGACGTGGCGACTTCGCCACGGGCGTCGTCTTTGGCCTGGCGAATCCGGTGGGGCTGGCGTTCTGGTCGGGATTGGGCGGCGGCGTGGTGGCGAGCGGCGCGACCACGCTAGGAATCCTCATCTTCCTGGTGGCATTCTTCCTCGGCGCCGTGCTCTGGAGCGCAGGCTTTGGCTCGCTGGTCGGCTGGGGGCGACGCTGGGCGCGCCCGGTGGTCTTCCAACTGCTCGACGCTGTGTGCGGCCTGGCGCTCGGCTACTTCGGCTTCTCGCTGCTCTGGGCAGGCGCGCAGGAGATCAACCGCCGCCTGGGCTGGCTGCGCATCGGCGTCGCCGCGCGATATATGCCAACGAGCGGATGATGCGAGATGGCGCCATCGAGTACAATTCTGGCAGGCGCCGCACGCTGAATAACCTCATGCGCGCAGCCGCCGCGAAAGGAGCAGCCCTCGATGTTTGCC
>JAICSR010000567.1 GCA_025936795.1 Ktedonobacterales bacterium
GCTGACCGAGAGACCCATCCCGTGTCAAGCGCTCACGCCATGCGAATTAAGCCGACCCTCCAGCGAGGAGAGGGGAGCGAAGAAGGTAGATCAATCGTTCCTGCTCCCCTCTCCTCGCAGGAGAGGGGCCGGGGGTGAGGTCTACCCGCCACGCCAGCGGCCACTTCGGATTCCGTATGAGTCAGATTGGAGAGGCGTGTGGGGGCTGAGGTCCTGACGCAGCCAGCGCGCGACGACCAGCGCGCGGCGAGCAGCGCGCTACGCCGATGGCTGCTGGCGGCGAAGTGGCTGCTGGCGATCATCGCGGGCGGCCTGTACATCTACGCCGCCACGCTCGTGACGCAGGATGTGGACGACTACCACTGCTATGCGCTGGCCTTCTGGCGCGGCGCGCGGGCAGTCGCCAGCCTGAATGCGGCAGGTATGTGCCTCACGCCCGTCACGTCGTTCTCGACGCTGCCCTTCCACACGCTGCCCGCCGAGTATGGACCGCTGGCGCTGCTGACCTTTTTGCCGCCACTGCTCGCGCCCGCCGCCTGGTATGACATGGCCTTCTTCGCTGAGATGACGCTGGTGGCGTTGGCCATCGCCTGGCTGCTCGACCGCTACGGCGCGCGTGGGGCCGGACTGGTCTGGCTGGTCTACGCGCTGCTCGGCTGCTGGACACTGACGGCAGGACGCTTCGATGTCGCGCCAGCCGCGTGCGTGGTCGTCGCGATCATCGCGGCGCGGCGCGGCGCGCTTCGCTGGGCCTATGTCGCGCTGGCATTGGGCACGCTGATGAAGCTCTACCCACTGGCGCTGCTGCCACTGCTGCTGATCGAGTCGTGGCGCGCCCGCGCGCGGGAGCCGCTCTGGCATGGCGCGGCGCTCTTCGCGGCCATCATCTGTATAGTGGAGGGGCTGGCGGCGCTGGTTGCGCCTGCCGCCGTGCTGGGGCCGCTCGGCTTCATGGGGGCGCGCTGCGTGCAGATCGAGTCCCTTCCGGCCACCTTTGGCGCGCTCTGGGCGCATGCGCTGCACGCTGAGCCGCAGTTTCCCTATGCCTTCAACTCCACCTGCGAGTTGACCCCTGGCATGGGAGCGGCGCAGGGAATCGCGCTGGCGCTGGGGCTGATCGGCATCGCGCTGACGCTGGCGCTCTACTGGCGCCGCCGCGTCACGCTGGGGCTTGCGGCGCTGCTGATCGTCGGCTCGCTGATCGTCGGTAGCAAGGTCTTCAGCCCGCAATATCTGCTCTGGCTTAGCCCGCTGGTGGCGCTTGAATACGGCGCCGAGGCGCTGCCACTGCTCGCCTGGGGCTTTGTGTGCCTGCTGACGACGCTCTGTTTCCCCTACTCCTACAATGGGACTCTTGGCGACACGTTTGAACAGTCGCCCCTCACCATGATTATGCTCACTGCGGGCGCGCGCAACCTGCTGCTGCTGGCGCTGGGCGGCCTCGTCCTTGTATGGCGCGCTTTGCGGCGCGCTCGCCCAGCCTGGCAATCGCCTGCGACGAGCGTGCGGCTAGCGGCGGGCAGCCACCCGATAGGAGACGCTCCATGAGTCCCATGGGCGCAATGCGCGCAAAGGCCGCGATTCGTCTGCGCTTCCCGACGGCGCCGTTGCAGATCGCGGCGCTCGGTGTGGCGTCGCTGCTGCTGGCGCTGGCTTCGGTGCTCTCCGACTTTGTGGACTTCTCGCGCAGCTTCAATCCGCTGGCGCTGGTCGAAGTGGTCTGCTTCGTCGTCGCGCTGCTCGTGCTGCTAGCGCTGACGGCGGACATCGCGCCAGAGCGGGCGCCGTGGCGGCGCTGGGCGGGCGCGCGCTGGCTTGTGGGGGCGCGCGTGGCGGCGACCATCGTCCTGGCGCTGCTCGCGCTGCTGACCTTCCTGCTCTGCATGGGCTTCCTGAATACCGTCCTGTTTCAGTCAACCGCGCACGCCTACTGGAACGACGTAATCTCGTTCAACTCCGCCAACGCGCAAGCCGTGCTCGCTGGGCGCAATCCCTACACCGACGACGCGAA
>JAICSR010000346.1 GCA_025936795.1 Ktedonobacterales bacterium
ACTCGAACGCCCGCCACCGGCTTCGGAGGCCGGTACTCTATCCACTGAGCTATGGGAGCAAGCTCGCCGAGACGCTTCCCCACCGGGCCGAGTGTCTCTAGTATAATCACGACTACACTCCAGAGTGAGATGGGAAGGTAGATGCTACGAAAGAAACGCGACATCCGATGAGCCTAACGGGACGCAGGGTTTAGCGAGCGCCAGGGTAAAGGCGACCATACTGTGTTTTCTCATCCGCTGGTAAAGCTCCATTATGCAGTAGATGGCGTAGATGGCCTGGTTGCCCAGCGATACAACGAGAAGAACTTGCGTGCAGCGTTGCGTGAGCTAACAGAGGCGCAGAGAGATCAGGGGCGACAATGAGCACACCCTTACAGTATTCCATCGTCATCGAGTGGAGTAGCGACGATCGGGCGTATGTAGTGATCCTGCCTGAGTGGGCGGATCGGTATGCGATGCCAGTCGCAAGCGGAGCGACTTACGAAGAGGCTGCCGCGCGGGGACGCAACGCGCTGGAGAACTATATCCAGTTCGCGCGCGAAGAAGGTATTGCGCTCCCCCAGCCCAAGGTCTATCAGACGGCGTAGATGCGTGAGCAGCCGCATGAGTTGGGCAGCAAAAAGGCGTCGCAAGTGTGCGACGCCTTGTATGGATATCTGGTGCTCCCAGGGCGACTCGAACGCCCGCCACCGGCTTCGGAGGCCGGTACTCTATCCACTGAGCTATGGGAGCCTGCGCGCCGGGACGTAACCACGATCCACCGACGCAGTTGAAGTGTAGCACACGGCCCTGGCAGCCGCAAGGGAAGCGGCGTCCGCAGAATCGTCAGCAAATCGGAGGGTCGGCGCCAGCCGACTCACCACTGGAACGCGGAGAGCGCATCCCACTGGCTCTGGGTCGCCGTCTGCCACTCGAAGTACGATGCGCCGATGCAGCCGAGCGCCTGCGCAGCGCTCAGATCAGCGGTGATCTCGGCGCCGGTTGGATTATGTCCCACACCCGCGCCGTCGTCCGAGTACATGTCGTACATCTGGCCCAGCTCCTCGATGGGGATGGGCTGGGCGATGCCTGCCGCCTGCATCGCCGCGCGAATCGTCACAACCGAGGTAGTGACGAACGCCGTCACATCCTGCGCGGTGTAGGTGTGGTGGAAGCGGCTGTGCCAGTAGTCCATCGGCGCCAGCACATTCCAGCTTGCCGCCACTGCCGCATAGGGATAGTCCGCATGGGTGAAGGGGTGCAGCGCGGCGTTCACCAGCAGCGTATCGGGGCCGAGCAACCCGCGAATCAGTTGCCCGTAGGTGTAGACGCTGGCGGAGTCCGTCACCTCCTCGACATCCGTCGCGATGCCGTCGGCATGGTCGCCGCCGGGCGTGTGGTAGTTCGCCACCTGCTGCGTCATTCGCACGTCCGCTGCGACATTGCTCAGTGTCGGGTAGACCCATGCGATGATGGCGATGCCCTGTGCGTGCGCCACTGGCAGCAGGCGGTCGAGCGAGAGCGGCGCGTAGAAGCCGAAGCGCGAGATGGCGACCTCGGCGTAGATGTGCGTGACGCCAGCGGCCTTCGCGTCGGCTACCAGGCGCGTCAGATCGGCGTGGCGTGTCAGATAGTTGGTGAACCACATGCCCTTGCCTGCTGCGGCGCTCCAGACGGGCGTGCCGTTGACCAGATGGGTCGCGGGATCAGGTTCACTCAGCCGCGCGGCGCCGCTCCAGAGCCAGCCAGCGCCAGCGCTCGCCTGCGCGAAGTACCACGGCTGGCCGCCTGCGTCGCTGGCCCATTGGCTGATCGTGAGCGCCGCGCCCGATGGCAGCCCGGCCAGCGGCGGCGCATCGGCGCCGGGCCAGGCGTAGAGCGAGCTAGGCGTCGTCGTCTGCGCCTGCGCGCTCAGCGGAAATGGGCCGCTGTTGGCGGGCAGCAGATCGGGCTGCGCCTCAGCTACGCCGGGAAACGTGCAGTCACCCTCAGCGGCGGTTGCAGGTGGCGCGCTGCCCAGCAGCGACGTTGGCAGGTAGCCGTTTGTGTGGCTCCAGATGCGGATGTGGCTCCAGCCAGGCGTGGCCGTGGCCAGTAGCGTGACATCCGTGCCGCCCAGCAACTGTGTGATGAGCGGGGCCGTGGCGTTTGGCGCTGCGCGAACGGGCGCGCAGGGAGCCTGGGTGTAGACCAGTGAGTTTGGCGCAGCTTCCGCAGTAGCCTGGCCATGCAGACCCGACGCCGCAAGCGAGCCATAGACCGCTGCGAGCGCCGCCACCAGCGCCAGCAGGCAGACGCAGCGGAGGCCACCTGTCCGGCGCCATGCGGCTCCAGCGCGCCCACGTTGACCGCCCATCCCAGACTCCTCGCTACCCTCAGCCCAAACTCATCGCGTCGCTTCGTTCGCCAGGCTCAGAGCGCCAGCGGAACCTCCGCCAGGCGCATCGAGAGGACGCGCGAGACGCTATCTGGCCCCATCGAGACGCCGTAGATGGCGTTGGCGTGCGTCATCGTCACGCGGTTATGTGTGATGACGATAAACTGGGTGCGCTCGGCAAGCTGCGTGAGGATATCGCAGAAGCGCACGACATTGGCCTCGTCCAGCGCCGCGTCCACCTCGTCGAGCAGGCAGAAGGGCGGCGGATTCGTCTCCAGCAGCGCGAAGAGCAGCGCGGCGGAGACCATCGCGCGCTCGCCGCCTGAGAGCAATGAGAGGTCTTGCACGCGCTTGCCAGGGATCTGCACGTAGACCTCGACCCCGCCGAAGCTGGTCTTGCGCGGCGTCTTCTGCTCACCTGGCGCGGCATCTTCCTCGTCCTCCTCATCCTCCGCTTGCTCGCGTTTGGGTGCCGTCAGCTCCAGCCGCGCTGCGCCGCCGGAGAAGAGCGTGACGAAATGCTGCTGGAATCGCTCATTGACCCGGTGGAACGTCTCGACAAACTGGCGGCGCATCGTGTTGTCCAGTTCGGCGATGATCTGGCGCAGGTTGGCCGAGGCGTCCTGCATGTCGCGCATTTGGCTCGACATGAAATCGTAGCGCGTCTTCAGCTCCTCATACTGCTGTGGCGCTTCAGGATCGTAGCCGCCCAGATTCTTGAGGCGCGCGCGCAGTGAGTCAATCTGGCGCCGCAGCTTCGCCGCCTCTTCGGGCGTGGTCGCTGGCGTTGGCTCCGCAGCCTCATCCTCTTCGGCATTCTCCGCGCCCACGATGGTTGGCAGCGGGTCCACATCGCCCTCTGCGCCCAGTTCATCGCGAATCTGCGCGGCGAGCGTCTCGATGGCGTCGCGGGCGCGCTGGGCGTCTACGATGGCGCGGCGATACTCCACCTCCAGGCGGGCAAGCTCCTGCCGCTCGGCGCTCTGGCCGCGCTCCAGCGAGGCGACCTGACGCTCCATCTCGCCCTGCTGTTCGTCATTCGTGCGCAGCGCCTCGCCCAGCCCGCGCACGCGCTCGCGCAGCACGGTGATGGCGCTCTCCTGCTCGGCGGTGGACATATCCAGCTGCTCGCGCTGCGTCTCGATGGCGCGCAGTCGCTCATCACGGCGCGCCAGTTGCGCCTCTAGCTCGCGCAGTTGCGCGCGCAATTGCTCGGCGCGCTGCGTGGTCGTCGTCACCTCTTGCTTGTGCAGCGCCAGTGACATACGCGCGCGGTTCAGGTCATCGCCCTGGCTGCGGTTGCGCGCTGCGATCTCATCCGCCTCGGCCTGCGCGTCCTCCACCCGCTCCACCGCCTCCTGCTGGGCGGCTTCCTGCTCGGCCACGCGCTCGACGGTCGCCGTCACCTCCTGCTCGATACCCTGCGTTTCAGCCGCAAGCTGCTCGGCTACCGACTCGCTGACGTGCGCCTCACTCTCTGCGCGCTCCTGCTCGCGTTGCAGCGCCGTCACCGCCCGCGCCAGCTCCTGCGCCCGCCCCTCCGCCGCCTGCACGGACTTCTTCAGGCGCTCCTCGCGTGTGCGGCGCTCGGTCTGCCGCTCGGTCGCGCCGACCAGTTGCGCGCGTGTCTCCTCGATCTCGCGCGCCAGCCGCTCTAGCTCAGCGGGCAATCGTCGCAGGTCGCGCTCGCGGCCCAGTGCGCTCGCGTCGCTGGCGTCGCGCGCATCACCCGCTGCCGCAGTCGGCGCCGCGCCACCGCGCATCCAGACGCGCCCGCAGATGACCTCACCCGCCAGCGTGACGACTGGCCGCGAGCCGCGTCCGCCAGCGGCTGCCACCCGCTCGGCGACCGCCAGATCGCGCACGATCAGCGCGCCCGCCAGCACGCGCCCAAGCGCCGCCACAACCCCCGGCGGCGCGTGGATAGCCTCACGCGCCAGCCCGATGACCTCCTGCCCATCCACCGCGACGGCGGACGTCTCAGGCGCGTCGCCAGCGTCATCGGTCGCCCAGAGGAAGAGCGCATGCCCGGCGCTGCCTGCGCGCAGCCAGGCCGCCGCCTGCCGCGCATCCTCCGCGTGCGCCACCACCACCGCCTGCAAGAATGGTCCCAGCGC
>JAICSR010000204.1 GCA_025936795.1 Ktedonobacterales bacterium
AGCCACGGCCACACGCGCGCCAGCGGCGAGATCGTCAGCGTCACACCGCCCAGCGGGGCGACCACGAAGAGCGCCAGCAGGAATGCTTCGATGCCTAGCGCCCAGAGCGCCAGCCGCTGCGTCGCCTCGCGCCTGCTGAGTGGCGCGCCGACCGACCGACCTGCGCCGACACGCTCCTGCGCCGACCACGACGTGTGCACCACACTGGCTCGCGCTGGACCAGCCGAGAGGCGCGGCTGTCGCTTGTTTGCGCGCCCACGCCGTGCCACTTGCCGACTCATCGCGCCACCCTCCGCCTAGCGATGCTGTGGCCAGTCGCGCCAGGGGTCACTCGCGCCGCTCTCAGGCGCTGGCTGGCCGCCCGGCCCCTGTGGCGCTTGTGGCGCCTGCGGCGCTGCACCTCGCAAGGAGTCGTTCGGACTGCGTGGCGGAGTGAATCCCTGTGGCGTGCGTGGCGGAACAGCGGGCGGAGCGCCGCGTGGAGCGGCGGCGTTCATGCCGTTTGCGCCATTGTCGCTGGGCCAGAGCGGATTCGCGCCGTTGGGCGGCGCAGCGGGAGCCATGCCAGGGACCGCGTTTGCGCCGCGTGGTGGGGTCGCGCCGCCACTCGGCCCAGGCATAGCGGATGGCCACGCGGGCGCGGCGGGTGGCGGCATCTGACCTTGCGAGCTGGGCTGGCGCGGCGCACGCTGGCCGCCCTGTCTCCCTTGCGCCGGGTACGCCATCTGCCCTGGATACCCCATCTGCCCGGAGTTGAAGGCCGACGCGCCCGCGACCGCCATCCCGGACGGTGTCATCGGCTGCATGCCGGCGTCGTAGCCTACCACATCCGCCTGTCCCGCCGATGGCTTGCGCGCCTGGATGCGCGCCCAGACGCCCAGCGCAAAGGCCGCCATCAGCGCGGTCTGCGTCACGCCCGTGACCAGCGCATCGAGCCGCCCGACGCTCTGCAGTCCCACATATTGCGAGAGGGTCGCCACCACCAGCGTGAAGCTGATCGAGAGCACTGGCCAGCGCCAGACGCCTGCCACGCGGTCTTGCAGTGTCGAAAGTTCCCACACGACGATGAAGACCAGCGGCTCCAGATAATAGTAGGGCCAGACCTGCTTGCTCAGCATCGGCGTGGCGAGCATGGCGATGGCCAGCAGCGCCCAGAGGTCGCGCGCATAGAGTGTCAGTCGCAAGCGACGCACAGCAAGGATCGCTGCTACCACCACGACCAGCATCACCGCATACATATCCACGCGCTTGGCCGCCGCGTTGATCAGCTCGCGCAGGTGGCTGCTCGTTCCAGTATAGGCGAGGAGTGTCCAGATGGAGTCGCTGCCGATCGGTGCGCCACCACGCCACGACAGAAAGGTGTACTTCACGTCCGCCGCGTCGAAGGCGACGAATGGCGCGAAGCCCAGCGCCGCAACCAGCGCGCTCACCCCGCCAAACTTCAGCAGCGGACGCCACTCGCGCGTCAGCAGCAGCAGCACGCCCAGCGCGATCAGCGGAATCAGCGCTGTGGTGCGCGAGAGGAACGCCAGCCCGGCCAGCAGCCCGGCCAGCCCCTCGCGCCGCGCCTGCAACGCCAGCACAGCTGCCAGCAAGAAGCACAGCATCAGCGGCTGCTCGACGTGATACCAGATCGAGTAGCTCTGCCAGGTCAGTGGTCCGAGCGTGATGAAGGCGTAGAGCAGCAGGCGCAGTGTCTCTGGCGCATCGGGGTAGAGCGTGCGCATGACACGCAGACCCAGATAGCCCATCAGCGGCACGAGGATGATGAAGGGTAGCGTCACAAAGGTGATCTGCTCGCCATAGTTAGCCGTGAAGCCGAGCGCGCGTGCGAGGCCCAGCAGCGGAGCCAGCAGAAACATGCTCAGCGGCGGATTATAGTTGGGGTAGCCGCCCAGCGCGCGCACGGCGTACATATGCCAGGGGTCGCCGCGCAGGATGTAGTCCGCTGATTTGAGGAAGAAGTTCGTCAGGTCGCTATCGCTGATGGTCGCGACGCCGCGCGTGCCACGCACAATCGAGGTCGCGCCGAGCAGCAGCGAGACCACCGTCACCAGCGGAAACATCCACTGCGGCAGGCGCACGGCCAGGCCAGCGGGGGGTGTGGCGGAGGCAGCGGATCCAGCGATTCTCTGGTCTGGCGTAGCGGCTCGCATTGCGTCGTTCCTCGCTCTCCCGGCCCACCCAGGCCAGACGCCGCGCGGCGCTCGCTCAGGCAAACTCAAGGCCGACACGCCGAGCGCGCCAGCCTGTGGCGCGCCTGGCTGTGTGTCTGTAGCCGGACATCACTGCGAGTGTAGCATACCTGACGCCTGCGTGGCCCGTCAGCTACCACAGTTGGGGGAGGCGCTCGGCCAGCGCGCGGCGCCACTCTTCGGTGGCGTCGTTGCGCGCGAACCAGGTGAATATGCCCAGCGCCAGCGCGATGCCGCCGATCCAGACGCTCCAGGCGATCTGGTAGGGGCCGGGCGTCACAAGCAATTGCAGCAGATTGGGGCCGAGGCGCCCGGCGACATCCACAAGCGCGGCTGGATGCGTCATTTGCGCCCAGGCGATCAGCGCCACCAAAGCAGTCACCACTGCCAGCGCGCGCCGCACACCGATCGCTCGCCATCCCTGCGCGTGTTGCGCCTGGCGTTCAGCCGCCCGCGCCGCCGCGCGTTGTCGCGCCTTGGCCGCGTCGCTCGCTCGCTGCGCTTCATAGGCTGAGATGCGGCGCATGACATGCTCGGTCAGGCCTGCTGGCTCATCCACCAGCGGCTCTTCGTGCAGCGCCACCTGCATCAGCCGCAGCCGCGCCAGATCGCGTCGGCATTGCGGGCAGAGCGTCAGATGTTGCTCCAGCCGCCCCAGCCGCCGCAGATCGAGCCTGCCATCTACATAGAGGCTCATCCACTTGCTTGCGTGTACGCACTTCATGGCCGCCCCTCCCCACTTGTCGGCTCAGCCCCATGGTCAAAAAGGCTGCGCACACTGGCCTCCAGGCTTGCCTGCCAGCCCGTCCGCAGGTCATCTGCGCGGGCGATTCCTTCGTCGCGTGCGCGCTCCAGATCGCTCAGCCGTTCTTTGAGCATCGCGCGGGCGCGGAAGAGTTGTGTTTTTACCGTGCCAATCGGCGCGCGCATGACCTCGGCGATCTCTTCATAGCTCAGCTCCTGGATGTGGCGCAAGATCAGCGCGGCGCGATATTTCGGCGGCAGCAGGGCGATCTCGGCGCGCACGGCCTCGCGCACCTGCGCCTCGGCGTCGCGGGCGAGGGTGGTGGTCATCACCGACTCTGGCCGCTGGGCGCGGGTCGCTTCCGCCGCCAGCTCGGCGCGCGTGGCGTCGTCGCGACGACGGCTCTCCGCGACCTTCAGGCAGTGGCGATAGGCGATGCGATAGAGCCAGGTCGAGAAGCGCGCCTCCTCGCGGAAGTGGCGCAAGCCTTGCCAGGCGGCCAGGAAGACCTCCTGCGCCGCTTCGCTGGCCTCCTCAGGGTCGCGCAGCATGCGCAGGGCAAGGTTATAGACCTGCCGCTGATGCAGCCGCACCAGCACGCCAAAGGCGTCCTGGTCGCCATCGCGGGCGCGGGCAATCAGCGCCGTTTCCTGGCCGGTCACGGTGGCCCCGTGCTGGGGCTGCGCGCCGAAGCCAGGAAGCGAGACGCCTTCCAGACTGCCGGAGGTCAGAGACTGTGTCGTCCACTCGTCCATATTCGGTTGGAGCGAACGATCACCCCAAATGTTTCGCACGTTGGCTGGCCCCTGGAACATTGGGAAGGTTGGATTCGTCGCGAGTGGCGCCGACATAACGCCGAGCGTCGCTAAGCAAGCGCACCGTGAGCATACACGATGCTGCGTTGGCGCTATCGTACACCATTATCCCTGTGTACGCTATTGCGGCGCCAAGGTAGCAGGGCCAACGCATTGAAATCAACATTGCACAGCGAGTTGGCGCCTGCGTAGACATACGGCGCATCGCTTCCGCCAATCGAGCCCGGTCGCTGCGTCAGAGCGCACGCCGTCACGCCCATCGTAGCGGTAGGGGTTGACCCAGCCGTTCGCAGTCGGGATGGGTGTACGCTTTCGCATGGACTGCATCGCGAATGGTCTGGCCATACTCTCCTCTAGCATCCGTCAGTGCAGGCGATGATGCCAAAGCCGATAGATTGTATAACTTAGCCAGAATACTGCACTACCCAGGACCAGGAAACCAATCTCTGGATACGGGGAGGACAACGTAATCTGCGGTGATCGTTCTAGCATCCCATGCAGCACGATTGCTAGCAAGCTGCATCCAGCCATAAACCAGAAGAGGCTTGATATCGCTATCCACAGCCTTCCCGATGCACGTCCTGACGCTGGCCGATGGAAAAATCCCAGCGCCTGAGCCAATGCGAAGAGGAACAGGGCAACAGCGATGAGAGTATAGATGGCGCTCATCGGCATTGTTAGCACTATGGCTGCCGGCTCACTCGGCATAAATACTGTGATGCCTCGCAAGCGTCCAGATTCAAGAATATCAATCATGGAACTCCTTCTGCTCTTGCCTTCACGATAACGCCTGCTCCATACCTCTCGCGTGCGGGTCGACCGTCATTGAGCGGATGCAGTCGGCTACACTCGTTGCGGCATGGAGCCTGGCGAGTTCCTTAAAGTTGCAAGTCTGCTTCCATCTCTTGGACGCGGCCCATGCTCCATGCTAGGAGTGTTCCATCGAGCAGGAAACTCTTTCCGATGCCAACTGCTAGGTTCGCAATCGCTTGGATCCCCATCAAGGCGCTCCATGTCGTCCAGAGAAGCGAGGCCACAGCGAAGGCTGCTACAATCGTGCTCAACGCAGGTGTGAAACCATTCTGGAGTGAGTTGACGGTCATGTCGTCGTCGTAACTCTCATACCCGAATGCGACCGCAAGTGTGGTCGACTCACCGGCAAGTATACGGGCTTGATAGCCCGCCTGCTCCGCAATCACGCCGAGCGCAAGTGCGGCAGCCGCCAAAGTGAGGAAGCCCGCCGCTATGGGAGGAAGCGCAAAGCTGATCAACGCTTCAGTGGTAAACTCCGCCGCCTGCCCAAATAGAAAGTTTGCCGCAACTTGGAGGCCCACTGCGAGTGCGCTAAAGGCAGCAGCAGCCCCGACGAAGATAATTGATGTCTGTCCTGCCAAATCTTTGGCGCGAGTCAGGGAATCCACTTTGACCTGCGCTGGCCCCAGTGCCAGCGCCACTACCGGTGTCCCCGTCGTCGTTACCACCCGCACGGGCGGCCGATACTGGAACGGCTCGCTCGGCGCCCTCGTCGCCCCTTGCCCGGCCACGCGATACTGCCCGCTGGGGTCCACATTCGAGAGCGGGTTGTTGCCTGCGTAGACATACGGGTTGTCACTCAGGAACAACGGCACACGCCCCAGCGGATCGCGGGAGAGGAAACGCCCCAGCGTCGGATCATACGCCCGCACGCGCATCCAGTCGAGGCTGGTCGCCGCATCCGAGCGCACGCCGTCGCGTCCATCGTAGCGGTAGGGGTTGACCCAGCCGTTCGCGTTGGGGATCGTCTCACTCACGCTGGTCAACGCGCCCCAGGTGTCGTAGCTGTAGCTGGCCACGACCGCGCCGTGCACGTCGGTCAGGTTCACCACATCACCACGCGCATTGTAGACGTAGTAGTAGCGGGCGTCGGTGGCCGGCAGCGTCCCAGCGCCGTCGCTCTGGTAGGCCAGATGGCCGAACTGATAGGAGTCGTTGACCATGCGGGCTTTCGAACAGCATCTTTGCTCGATCCAATCGAGGAGGCAGTGCGGCCCACCCAGCCCCTTCTACTCCGTTCTCCTGAGTTATCAGCTCAGTCATCAGCCCGACGGGTGGCCAGGGCTCTTCTGGCCTTACGCATCGTGACTGCGAGTTGTACCATCAGAACTGTGAACATCACGCTGCCAAATCCGCACCACAGCACACTGTTCGCGACCAGCAGAGCGCCTTTATCTGGCGCTCGTTGCAAGACGAGCACGAGCGTGGTGATCGTCACCAAGAGTATAGTGATGCAGAGCGAACCTATCAAATAGCGGGTGGCTGTCCTACGGGCATTGTGGGAGAGTGTACTCATCGCCCTATCGAGGGGTTGATTCGAGACAAGCAGATCCCCTAACCCCAAGTCACGCTTGTCCGGATCACGATGCAGCCACCGGACGATGCGGAGGCTCAGCGAAAGCGCCAGCATAGCGATAGTCGCCCACGCGAGTACAACAACAAGATCCACGGATTCCTCCCATCTCCCTGTGGTTTGGTGGAGACCTGCTCCCGCATGCGATTGCCAGGCCATCGTGCTGCCGCGCAGCGTGCCGGACGCGACTACTCCGGGCAGCCTCCGTCCTGTCGGCAAAATTGGGCAATTGGCATCGCCAGGTCACTACTCGCCTGATGTTCCACTTGCGTTTGTATGTAGGCCAGGGCATGTCCACCTGCTCGAATGAAATCGGCGAACGCCCCACCCAGTGATACCTCAGCCAGGGACATGGCGATCCCAAATGGCCCCTCCAGCCCTGGGAGGAGGTAATTGACAATGCCATTTAAGACTCCTTGAATCAAGGCGCCCACGAATGGCAATTGCAGCAATCCCCGCAGCGTAGATGTCGCCGTGCTAATCGCTTCTACAAGCGGGCGGAGACGGTCTGCCAGGTTGGTGAACCCCTGCCCAAATTTGACACCGAGCAGGTGCAACAACTCTACTGCTTGCCCGGCAAGATCAGCCAGATCTACAAGGACATTGATGAGTTTGTCAGCTTTGATGTCGAAATAGATGGCTAGCGCATCGCCGGTAAAGAACGCTGCCAACGATGCAACCCCCAACCAATAGGCGAGATCGGTGAGCCCGCTCACGACTTGCAGTCGATACCTATTCGCTCCTCCACCGCCCTGCGTCCGCACCCGCGCCTGGCTTGCCTGCTGCTTCGCCGCCGCCTGCTTCACCTGGCTGCTGCTCGCCCCTAGCGCACGCTGCCCGCTGGGGTCCACATTCGAGAGCGGGTTGTTGCCCGCGTAGACATATGGGTTGTCGGCCAAGAACAGCGGCACACGCCCCAAGGGATCGCGGCTGAGGAAGCGCCCCAGCGTGGGGTCATAC
>JAICSR010000404.1 GCA_025936795.1 Ktedonobacterales bacterium
CGGCGGCTGGAATCAGCGTTGGCAAACGTATCGCCGTATTGTATCGCGCGGCGGCTCTCCGGCGCCTGCGAGCCACCCACCCTCGCCTCTATACGCCCGCATCCGCTACGCTCTGGGATATGGGTACGTGCGTGACCGGCAGGGAGATGCGCAGATGGGCAGTGTGGCGAGCAACCGACGCGCACGGGGCAAGGTCGAGCGCGCAGGGAGGGAGCCGTTGGCGGCGCTGGCCCCGCGTCGCTTCACCGCGCTCGATGGCGCGATGCTCGGCGCGTTCCTGCTGCTGGTCGCGGGCCACATCATCTCGGCGCTGGGACGACTAGGCTGGGTCAGCGCCGCCGTGACGGTCGGGCTGACTGCGTTGGCGCTGCTGGGTCTGGCGCTACGGCGCGCGTGGCGTCCGCTGCTGTTGCGGCTGCTGGCGTTTGGGCTGGTGGCGGGCGCCTGCGAACTCTTCACCGACTACTCTGGCGAGGTCGTCGCGCACTCGCTCAGCTATCCGCCAGGGGAGCCGATGCTCTGGGCCTCGCCGGTCTACATGCCGATCTCGTGGATGGTTGTGCTGACGCAGATCGGCTATCTGGCGTGGCGGCTCGATACGCTCGCTCCCAGCCCGCCGCGCTGGCTGACGATGGCGCTGGTCGGCCTCTGGGGCGCGCTCAACATCCCCTTCTATGAGGAGATGGCCTACCATGCGGGTTGGTGGAGCTACGCGCACGCGCCCAGCCTCGGCCACACGCCCTACTATGTGCTGCTCTTCGAGGGGCTGATCGCGCTGGCGCTGCCGCCACTGCTCGCCGGGATCGAGCGGCGCAGCCTGCGCGCCACGCTGCTGCGCGGGCTGGCGCTTGGCGTGTGGATTCCCTGCGCTGCGCTCGCCGCATGGCTGCTGCTTGGTCGCTGACTGATGCGGCCTCCGGGCAGCCTCTGTCGCCTCTGTCGTCTATGCCTGCTGTGCGGGTTGCGCGGCGACGGCGCGCGCCAGCGCGCGACGCAGCCGCGCGATGCGCTCACGGTAGACATCTTCGGGCTGACGGTCGCCGCGCTTGGGTGGGTCACCCATCTCCACATGCCATTTGCGGAAGGCCAGCCCCGTCTCGGTCTGAAAGAGCGCGCGGGCCAGCAGGTAGACGCGCGGGCCATAGCTCAGCCCATAGGTGCGCTCCACCTGCGAACGCAGACGGGCATCCTGGGCGAAGAGATAGTCGTCGGGCGTGACAACGCCACGCAACACCTCGGCGGCGAGGTAGGCGCGCACGACGGCGGCCTCGCGGCGCAGCGCCGCCAGCGCAATCGTCAGCAGCGCCAGCTCCGTCAGCAAGAGCGGCAGATAGTCGGCGAGTGTGGTCGCCAGCGGCAGCCAGTCGCCCAGCCGCGCAAATGGCGCCAGCGGTGAATTGGCAGGCGCCGCCGAGGTGGCGTCTGCGCTGAGGGCGATGAAATCGAAGTAGGTATGCAGGATGATCGCGCCGACCAGGCCAGCCAGCGGAGCCAGCCAGCGGGCGCGTCGGTCGCGCGTCTCGCGGATGTAGCCGAGGCCCGCGCCGAAGAGCGCGCTAAACGTGGAGTGGCTCAGCCAGCCTAGCGCCACACGCCCGATGATCAGAATGCCCAGGTCGGCGCGCGGGGCCACGGCGAAATAGACGATGTTCTCGACCATCGCGAAGCCTGCGCCGATCAGCGCGCCATAGATGATGCCATCGGTCACGTTGTCGAACTCGTCGCGCAACGCCAGCAGCAGCAGCAGCAGCCCAGCTCCCTTGGCCAGCTCTTCTGTCACGCCCGCCACGCCCGCCTGCATGGCCGCCTGCGCCAGCGCCGAGGCGGCGCCATGCGCACCGAAGACGCCAAGCAGCGCAGCATTCAGCCCATGCTCAATCGAGAGTGTCGGCGGGATGGCGATGATCGCGCCCCAGAGAAACGCGCCCAGCATCGTCAGCAGCGGCTCGCGCTCGTAGCGGTCGAGCGCGCCGACGAGCAACGCCACGCCCAGCGCCGGGGCCAGCGGGATGGCGAGCGCCGTCAGCGCCTGGCGTAGCCCACCATTGGCCAGCGCGACCTGCCCGGCCAGCGCGGCGAGGTCGAGCGTGATGATGCTGCTGGCGATAAAGACGAGCGCGGCGATCAGCGCGAGCGCCCACCATGCGCTGCGGCTCAAGCGGCCCGTCAGCGCAAATTGCAGTGTGATGCCGGGGCGGAGCGGATTGGTCGTCATCGCCTTGCCAGAAACGGCTGCCCGCGCGCCCAGTGGCTGCCCGGCCAGCGGCGTGACGCCGAGCGTGGCGCCAGCGTCAGCGGCTGGGAGCGCTGGTTGGGCGAGGGGCGCGAGCAGTTGCAGGCAGGTGTAGCCCAGCCGCAAGATGTCGCCCGGCTGCACGCTGACGCTGGCGCCAGGGGCGACCACCTGCCCGGCGACCCAGAACGGATTCTGCTGCGCGATGTTCTCGACTCGCCAGCCAGTGTCATGCAGGGTCAGCAGGGCATGCTCGCGCGAGACGCTGGGGTCGAGCAGGGTGATGGCGTTGTCGAGCGAGCGGCCAATCGTCGTGGTGAGCATGGTGATGGGGTAGACATGCTCCGTCTCGATCAGCGGCGCGGCGGTCTCCAATGGAACAGTGGGGCGATTTGGGATGCCCACCGCATCAAGTCCTTGTTGCGCTCCGCCTACCTGTGCGGCCAGCAATCCCTGCGCGCCTTCGCCGCTCATCCCTGCATCCGCCGGATTGACGACACGCAACGCGCCCAGCGTCATGACGCTGAGCGCGAGGAGCAGCGATCCCGTCGTCTTGCGGGAATACACCTCGGTCACACTTCGCTCCACCACGCCATCCGTGTCACGAGACGACCACTCGCCCCAGCCGGGGAGCCGCCCAAGCACTCTAGCACATCGGTGTGGGGCTTGTATAGCAAGCGCCGCCTACTGGCTAGCTGCCTGCCGCGTCCAATGTCGTGGTCGGCGGGGCCTTGGCGACATCCTCCCAGAACGCGATGGACATGCGCTCGTATGCCACACCCATACGCAGCGTGGCGAACGCGAACGCCTGTGCGGGCTCATGCTCTAGTTCGGCCCGGATCATCTCATAGGTGGCGAGGCGGCGCTGGTGCAGGTCACGCTCGCGCCGCGCAAGCTCCACCACATCGGCTGGGTTGAGCAGCGAGCCGAAGTAGAGTTTCAGCAGGCCCGTATCGCGCATCTCCACCTCCGCGACGGCGGCCTCGTCGAGCCAGCGGCGGACCTCTGCCTCGCCTTGCGCAGTGATGCGATACACTCGCCGCCTGCGTCCGGTGGTTTCGCGCTCCTCCGCGAGCAATCCCTGCTGCGTCAGCCGCTCGGGGTCCACATAGAGCTGCGCGCGCGGAAAATCCCAGAAGTAGCCGATAGAGCCGTCAATCAGCTTCTTCAACTCATAGGGCGTGCTGGGGCCACAGGTCGCCAGCAGCCCCAGGATGACGTACGACGAGGTCGGGAGATCGCGCTGCTCACGCATGGTCATATACACCTCACTTCCACCCCGCTCCTTGACATCTTCATCATCTAGACTATACCATGTGAATACGATAGTATATACTGTACCATGCAGTGTAGAGTATTGCATGAGCGAGCTGTCTGAAGTTGGAGGAGGCGCGAGATGACGCAGACGTTTCCGGGACG
>JAICSR010000442.1 GCA_025936795.1 Ktedonobacterales bacterium
CACGGCTGGCGCGCCAGGAACGCCGCAGCGCCTCACCGCCGCAGAAGCGCACGTCAGCGCATGGCGTGTCTCGCCGCTGACCGCCGCCACTAGTGGCGGCGCGCGCATCGCCTATGTGGATAGCCTGACAGGTGCGCTGCACATCGTGCATAGCGATGGCCAGGCTGACACCATCGTCGGCGCTGTCTCGCCCACGCAGTCGCCCAGCGCCAGCTTCTGGGCGAGCGCGGCTGGTCGCGCGGCGCTCGCCAGCCTCACCTGGTCGCCTGATGGCTCGCAACTGGCCTATGTCGCCGCCACACCGGATGGAGGCGCTCAGGCGCGCATCGTCACGCTCAGCAGCGGCGCCAGCGCGACACTTGCGCCAGCCTTCGAGACGCCCATCACGCAGTTGACCTGGAGCGCCGATAGCCATGCGCTGGCAGGCGCCACTGTGAGCGGCGGTGTCTCATCGGTGATCGTCTGGCGCAGTCTGGGCCACTCAGCGATGGCGCTGCCCGCCAACCCCAGCGACACGCGCGACAGCGCGACGCAGATCGCCTGGAGCGGCGCGTCTCTCACCTGGGCCAGTAGCCACGACGGCGCCATCGTCGGCGTCTATCTGCTGCCCGCGAAGAGCGCCACAGCCACGCGGCTGACCGCGACGGGCGCGAGCTATAGCGCCGCAGCCTTCACCGCTGCGCATGGCGGCGAGTGGCTGCTGGCGGACGACGACACGCTGAGCGAAGCGCGCCTGGCAGGTGGCGGAGTGACGCAGGTAGCGATGCTGGGAACAGCCTCCAACGCGATTGTCTGGTCGCCCAATGGCGCGAGCGCAGCAGTATCGCTGAGCGACCGGCTGGTCCTCTGGCGCGATGGCGCCGGGCTGACGACGCTCGCCCAGGGCGCGACGAGCCTGCCCACCTGGGCGCCCGACAACAGCGCGCTCGCCGTGGCAGCGGGCCAGAGCGTGCAGGTCTATCGCCTCAGCGCGGGCGCTGCGACACAGGTAGAGCGGCTGACCAACAGCGGCAGCGTGGTCGCGCTAGCCTGGGCCGCCGATGCGCGCAACATCGCCATCGCCGAATCGCAGGGCATGCTGCTGGCGCCCAGCGATGGCGCGGGGGCCACGCTGCTCACCTCGCGCCAGGCCGATGGCGGGGCGCTGGGCTGGTCGGTCGCGCGCTAGGGCAAGGACAGGCGACTGGCCACGCTCGCGTCAGGAACAATCTGCCAGAACTGTACACGCAGACCCCTAACAAATAGCGCGCTCTGGCGTTTCTATGCATGAGCCAATCGAGCAATGGACTCCTCCACCCAAATAGAGGAAGCACTCCCTGCGGTCCTGCTGTCACGCGCGTTGTCCCCATGGCGCACGCGACCTCGATTGACTTTACACTTGCCAGAGCGAGCGTTAGGCGCGCTGGTGGCAGGGAAGGACGAGTTGGCAGCTCGTCCTTTTTCTTTGCCCGGCGCATGCCCAGGTGCGCGCAGCCGTTGATACGGTAGTGCTATACTCAACAGGTGGGCGGGAAATTGGATTGGCTTCGGCCTATGGCGAGACATTTGCCCTCTCCAGCCCGACGCTTGTGGTCTACTCAGGTTCATCGAATGCAATCGCGTTCACCGTCTCCTTGCAGTGGTCAGCGCATTGTGAGGGCGCATTCATGGCGACAGAGGAAATTACGCTGCGGGTCAGTCCTGCAGCAGCCGAGATATACCGCAAAGCGACTCCACAGGAGCGCCTCAAACTGGAAGCGATCGTGAGTCTGCAGTTGCTTAACCAACTCCAACCAAAGCGGAGCCTCGATGAAGTGATCGCCGACATGAGTCAGCAGGCGCAGCAGCGCGGACTCACTCCGGAGTTGCTTGAGGAATTGCTGCGTGACGACTGCTAGCGAAACGCTTCAGCCCCACCAACCGCTCGTCGTGTTCGACACGAATGTGCTTGTGAGCGCAGCGCTGTTTCCGCGCAGCATCCCTGGGCAAGCGCTTCGACGAGCGCGCGAGATCGGGATACTTCTGACGACACGCGATCTCGTCGCCGAATTGCGCAATGTCCTTGCACGCAACAAGTTTGATCGGTATGTGTCAGCAGCGATACGCGATGAGTTTCTGGTGGCGTATATCAGCGAAGCGGAATTTGTCGTTGTCGCCGAGCGTCTATCGGTGTGCCGCGATCCCAAAGACGATCTCGTTCTTGAGGCAGCTCTCAATGGCCAGGCGGCGTGCATCGTGAGTGGCGACGACGACTTGCTTGTCCTCCATCCATTTCGCGGCATACCCATCCTGCGACCAGCTGAATTCATCACACATCATGGCGCTCCTACAGATGAGAGCAAATCGTGATTCAAATCGCAGCGCGGGCGTTAGGCGCGCTGGTGGCAGGGAAGGACGAGTTGGCAGCTCGTCCTTTTTCTTTGCCCGGCGCTTCCCACGTATGCGACAATAGACACCTACGGTGATCGGTTGGATA
This sequence comes from Ktedonobacterales bacterium, assembly GCA_025936795.1. Lineage (GTDB taxonomy): Bacteria > Chloroflexota > Ktedonobacteria > Ktedonobacterales > JADMIN01 > JAKAIY01. The sequence continues at coordinate 2,456 of JAICSR010000442.1, forward strand.
GGCGGCCTGGAGCGGCAGGAGCATGCGACGATGATGGCAAGCGATCTCTCAGGGGAAACGGCGCCAACGCGGCGCATCGTCGCGATTGGCGGCTGCGCGCTCGCCGAGCCATCGCCCGATGAGCCACTCTTTCGCTATCTGATCGGCCTGACGGGCAAGACCCGCCCAGAGGTCTGCTTCATCCCGACGGCCAGCGGCGAGAACCGCGACTACATCATCCAGTTCTATCAACGCTTCGGCGGGCTGGGCTGCGCGGTGCGCCACCTGACGTTCTTCAACCCGCCCGTGGCTGACCTGCGCAGCTATCTGCTGGAATGCGACCTGATCTACGTCGGCGGCGGCAACACCAAGAGCATGCTGGCGCTCTGGCGCGGCTGGGGCGTGGATGAGATGCTGCGCGAGGCCTGGCGGCGGGGGATCACGCTGGCGGGCGTCAGCGCGGGCGCTATCTGCTGGTTCGAGCAGGGCATCACCGATAGCATCCCTGGCCCGCTGACACCGCTAGACTGCCTCGGCTTCCTCAAGGGTAGCGCCTGCCCGCACTTCGACGGCGAGCCTGAGCGTCGCCCAACCTTCCACCGCATGCTGAGCGCGGGCGCCATTCTGCCAGGCTACGCCGCCGATGACCACGCCGCGCTCGTCTTCGAGGGTACGACACTCGCACGCGTCGTGGCGACCACACCCACCGCCCGCGCCTATCACCTCACACGCGACGCCGTCGGCGAGCCGGTCGAG
>JAICSR010000187.1 GCA_025936795.1 Ktedonobacterales bacterium
CCCTTGTGGTCTTACGTGTGGGGGTTCCGCCCCCCCCCCCCCGGGGGGGGCGGCCGTACGCGTTGGGTGGCGTCCCGCCCCCCGCCCAGCCCAACTTCGATGACCGCCTCGCGCACGCCCGCCTCACGGAAGGCCAGGAACGCCAGCGCCGTCGCTACCTCCCAGGTGATGTAGGGGCCAAGCGCCGGGTCGAGCGTGTCAAAGGCCGTCTGAAGCTGCGCGACGAGTCGCATCATCGCCTCCTCGGCGATCGGCTGGCCATCAATACGGATGCGCTCGCGAAACGTGAATAGATCGGGCGAGGTGTAGAGGCCGACGCGCGCGCCACCCGCGCGCAGCATCGCGTCGAGCATCGCCGAGGTCGAGCCTTTGCCCTTGCTGCCGGCGATGTGCGCCACGCGATAGGCGCGCTGCGGATCACCCAGGGCCGCCAGCAACGCGCGCTCGCGGCGCAGGTTGTCGTCGCGGTCGCGCACGAAGGCGCCCGTGCGCTCGGTGTCACTGAAGGAGTAGACCCAATCGAGCGCCTCACGATAGGTCGTGGGTGGCTGGGATGGCTGCGCGTCTCGCCCGCTCATCGCGCGCCTCCGCGTGCGTTGCTATCTGGCGGGGCGCCTGTCGTCGAGCGCTGCGCATAGCCACGCCAGCCACGGACGACGGCGTCGGTCATCTGCACGACCCGCGCCATCTGTTTCACGTCATGCACGCGCACGATGTCGGCCCCTTGCGCTACACAGAGCGTCACGGTCGCCGCTGTTCCCTCCAGTCGGTCGCCCACCAGTGCGCCGCCCAGCGCCTCGCCGATGTAGGATTTGCGCGACGTGCCGACCAGCAGTGGGCGTCCGAGCGCGCGCAGTTCGCCCAGCCGCGCCATCACGCGCAAGTTCTCCTCGCCACGCAGGCCAAAGCCGAAGCCAGGATCGAGGATGATGTTGTCCCACGCGATGCCCGCATGCAGCGCCAGGTCCAGGCTTCCGGCGAGTTGCCGCAGCACGTCGGCGAGCGGTTCGTGGCGCGCCTGCCCACGCAAGTTGCTCATCAGCACAATCGGAACCGCGCGCTCGGCGAGTAGCCGCGCCATCTCTGGGTCGGCGCGCAGCCCCCAGATGTCGTTGACGATATGCGCCCCTGCATCCAGCGCAGCCTCAGCCACGGCGGCTTTGTAGGTATCAGTTGAGATGAGGACATGGCTGGGAAGTTCACTCGCCAGCGCCTCGATCACCGGGACCACGCGCTGGCGCTCGACCTCTTGCGGCAGCGGCGGCGCATCCACAGTCGCCGGGCGTGTGGACTCGCCGCCAACATCAATCAGCGTGGCGCCGTCAGCCACCATGCGCTGCGCCTGCTCAAGCGCAGCGCTGACGACCTGCGCGGGCGTCAACTGCTCCAGCGCGATCCCATCCTGCGAGAAGGAATCGGGGGTGATATTGAGAATGCCCATCACCCAGGTGCGGGCGCCCCACACGATCTGGTGGTCGTCCCAGGTGGTTGGTGGCAGCGGCGAGAACTCTGGCATGCGTCGTATCACTCCTGGCGGCGGGCCGCACTGAGGAAACCGCTTCCGCGCGGCTCTGTGTTCTGGCAGTATACGACGCGGCGCCAACGCGCGAGTGGCCCCCGCTTGCGCCCGCATCCGAGTTGATGGATCGGGCGCTGCGTCAGCCGCAGAACTGGCGCGGCGCATGCGTATGGCTGAGCGGCAAGAAGTCGCTGGCGACCGCTGTGTTGGGCGCCACGACAGCGGCGCCATACCGTATGGTATGATGCGCCCATGCGGCGGGTAGCGCTCTGCGAAGACGCTGAACGAGCGGAGAACTGCGCTGATGCAGTTCATGTGGCGATGCGGCCAGAAAGGACGAGAGCATAGTTCTGCCGCCTACGTCCACTCAAGCCATCAAACGTTCCCAGACACATCCTCAGGAGTCTTCGCGAGCGCCACGGAGTCATCGTAGTCACTCGGCGGGAGTATTTGTGTGTTCCCGCGTCGAAGGGAGGGTCGTATGCCCATCTACGATAGTCACCAGCGTAATGCAATTGATCAGCTCGTTGAGGATTTTTCTCGACGTGGGCTGAGCCGTCGGGAGTTCCTCAAGCGGGCGATGGCGACCGGGCTGTCGGTCAGCGCGGCTTCGACACTCCTGGCTGCCTGCGGTGGCAGCGGCGGCACATCGAGCGTTATCCAGTCCAACAAGGTTGATCTGCTCACGACCTGGGGTGGTGACGAGCTCGATTCCTTCAAGGCCGTCGTGGGGCCATTTGAGAGCCAGAACAGCATCACCATCAACATCGAGTCCACCAAAGATGTCAACGCGACGCTGACCACCCGTCTGGCGGGCAACAATCCTCCTGACATCGCCGTGCTGCCCAACCCCGGCAAGATGCAGCAGCTTGCCGGCCAGAATCACCTGATTGCGCTGGATAGCTTCCTCGACATGGGGACGGTCCATAGTGACTACTCCAGCGCCTGGACGGATCTTGGCTCGTATAAGGGCCATCTGTACGCCATCTTCTACAAGGCGGCGAACAAGGGCACGGTCTGGTACAGCCCCACGCAGTTCCAGGCCAACGGCTATCAGGTTCCCGCCACCTGGAACGACCTGATGTCGCTCTCTACCCAGATTGCCAGCAGCGGAAAATTTCCGTGGTCGATGGGCGTGGAGAGTGGCTCGGCGAGTGGCTGGCCAGCCGCCGACTGGATTGCGCAGATCTATCTCAATCAGGCTGGCCCGGACATGTACGACAAGTGGGTGGCGCACACGATCCCGTGGACGGACCCCAGCATCAAGACCGCCTTCCAGACGTTTGGCCAGATCGTGAATGGCACGCATTACATCAACGGCGCGCCGCAGAGCATCCTGGCCACCAATTATCAGCCAGCCAGCTATCCACCTTTCACCAGTCCTCCTCAAGCGTACATGTACTACCTGGGCGACTTTACCGAAACCTTCATCACGGGGCAGTTCAAGACGGCCACGCCAGGAACCGACTTCAACTTCTTCCCGTTCCCGACCATCAACAACGCGTACAAGGGCGCTGTGACGGGTGGCGCGGACCTGATCACGGCGATGCGCAACACCACGGCAGTGCAGAAACTTGTCACCTATCTGGAAACCGCGAAGGCGCAGGAGATCTGGGTCAAGCGCGGTGGGTTCACGTCGCCGAATAAGAAGGTGGACCTCGCCGCATACCCAGACCCGGTGGCGAAGGCCTCGGCGCAGCAGCTCCAGGGCGCAAACATCTACCGCTTTGGCGCGGACGACCTGATGCCCGCCCAGGTGGAGGACGCCTTCTGGAAGGCGATGCTCTCCTACATCGCCACCCCGGACCAGCTCGACAGCATCCTGTCGAACATGGAATCGGTCGCCGCGCAGTCGTATCACTAGCTCCAATCGCTGTCGGTACACAGGGCAGCCGCTATTCCTCCGGTTGAGGCGTCGTCGGCTGTCCTTTCATCCGAAAGAAGGTACTGGTATGGCTAGTCTGCCTGGAGCCGTAGCCCACGCCACGACGCGCTCCCCCAAGAAGCCCCTGCGCTGGCGTGACTTGCTCACCCCGTGGCTGTGGGTCGGGCTGGCCATGTTCTTCGTCCTGGTCTTCCTCATCTACCCGGTGCTCAACACGATCTGGTACAGCCTCTTCAGCTTCGATTCGAGTAGCTTCGTCGGGCTGAAGAACTACTTCCAGATTTTCACTAGCCCGCAGTTGCTGCTGGTGCTGCGCAACAACGTCCTCTGGCTGATTCTGGCGACGGCGGGAACGGTGCTGCTGGGCCTGATCACAGCGGTGCTGGTGGATCGTGTGAAGATCGAGAGCGCCGCCAAAGCGGCCATCTTCATTCCGATGGCCATCTCCTTCGTCGGCGCGAGCGTCATCTGGCTGTTCATGTATGCCTATGCGCCCAAAGGCGCCCCGCAGATTGGCCTGCTCAACGCCATCCTCGCGCGCTTTGGCGCCGGGCCGGTCGCCTGGATTCAGCAGACCAGCATCAACAACTTCGCGCTGATGGTGATCTACATCTGGATGTGGACTGGCTTCTGCATGGTGATTCTCTCTGCCGCGCTCAAGTCCGTGCCGTCCGATGTGCTGGAGGCGGCGCGCGTGGATGGCGCCTCGGAGGTTCAGGTCTTCTTCCGCATCATCACGCCGATGATCAGCCCTACCATCGCGGTCGTCGTGACGACCATGCTCATCAACGTGCTGAAGATTTTCGACATCATCTACGTCATGACGGGCGGAAACTTCAACACCAATGTCGTCGCGCTGGCCTACTATCAGGAGTACTTCAACTTCAGCGAGAACGGCATAGCCGACGCGCTGGCTGTTGTGCTGCTGATCGCCGTCGTGCCGATCATGGTCGTCAACCTGAAGCGCTTCCGCGCACAGGAGGCCGTGCGATGAGTACTCCCAGTTCTTCGGCGTCTGAATCGCCGCTGCCCACATTGCCAGCGACCGTGCCATCGCAGCTCGAAGGTGAGAGCGCCGCCAAACGTATCGCCAAAGAGGCCGGTTCTCCGCGCGAGCGGCTGACGCGGTTGACGAGCAATGGCATCGTGACCGCCATCGTCGTGCTGATCGCCGCGATCTGGTCGATTCCCACGCTCGGCTTGTTCATCAGCTCCTTCCGCCCACCCGCCGCGATTCACGACTCTGGCTGGTGGTCGGGGCTGCTGCCGCCGTGGCATTTCACGATCCAGAACTACCAGCATGTGCTCCAGGCGCAGGGCATCGGCCATGCGTTCCTGAACAGCCTGATCATCGCCATTCCAGGGACCATCCTGCCGGTGATGGTGGCGGCTTTCGCAGCATACGCCTTCGCCTGGATGAAATTCCCTGGCCGCGACTGGATATTCCTGGCGATTGTCGCGCTCCAGGTTGTGCCGATTCAGCTCACCCTGATCCCCATCTTGCAGATCTACACAGGCGTGGGCATCACCGGCAGCTACCTGGCGATCTGGCTGGCGCATACGGCGTTCGGTCTGCCATTCGCGGTCTACCTGCTGCGCAACTTCTTCGGCGCGCTGCCCTCCGACCTGATGGAGTCGGCGCGCATTGATGGCGCAGGACACGTGCGCATCTTCTTTGGCCTGCTGCTGCCGCTCTCGGTGCCATCGCTCGCTGCGCTGGTCATCTTCCAGTTCATGTGGGTCTGGAATGACCTGCTGGTAGCGTTGATCTTCGTTGGCGGCGGGCCAAACGCGCCGTTGACCGTGACCATCGCCGGGCTGGTCAACTCCTTTGGCACGAACTACGAAGTGCTGACGGCGGCGGCGTTCATCTCGATGGCTCTGCCACTCGTGATCTTCTTCAGCCTCCAGCGCTACTTCGTGCGAGGCATCTTGGCCGGTTCGGTCAAGGGGTAGACGCATTCCAGTTGCGGTGTGCGCTATGTTCCGCAATTCCCCTCCCCAACCCCTCTCCCGCCGCAGCGGGAGAGGGGAGCCGGACTCATTCCCGCGCCGGCTGTACCACCTGCTAGCGCCTGCTATGCCGTCCATGCTATCCTGCTCTGGCGCTGGGCGTGTGGCCAGCGATTGACGAGCGATGGAGTAGCAAGCGAGAGGAGCGGGCAGCTTGGGCATGGAACGCTATCTAGTGACGGGCGGCGCGGGCTTCATCGGCTCGCATCTCGCGCGGGCGCTGGCCGAGGCTGGCAAGCAGGTGCGCGTCTTCGATGATTTCTCCAGCGGGCGCATGGACAATCTGGCGGGCGTCTCAGCGGATGCGGCGACGAACATCGAGATCGTGCGCGGCGACCTGCGCGACACCGAAGCGGTGCGCGCAGCGGCGGCTGGGGTGGAGGTGATCTTCCACGAGGGCGCAATCGCCTCCGTGCCACGCTCAGTCGTCGAGCCAGAGACGACACTCGATGTCAACGTCAAAGGCCTGCTGCATGTGCTGGAGGCTGCGCGGCAGGCGGGTGTGCGGCGCGTCGTCATCGCCTCCTCGTCGGCGATCTATGGCGACACACCGACGCTGCCCCTGCGCGAGAGCATGCCGCCGCGTCCACTCTCGCCCTATGCCGCGCATAAGCTGATGGATGAACACCTCTGTGCGGTCTACGCGCGCCTCTACGGCCTCGAAACAGTCGCGCTGCGCTACTTCAACGTGTTTGGACCACGCCAGGACCCCAACTCCGAGTATGCGGCGGTCATCCCGCGCTTTGCGGCGAAGCTGCGCGCAGGCGAGCGGCCGACCGTCTACGGCGATGGCGAGCAGACGCGCGACTTCATCCATATCAGCGATGTCGTGCGCGCAAACCTGCTGGCGGCGAGCGTCGCGGGCGCGGCGGGCGGCGTCTTCAACATCGGCAGTGGCGAGCGCATCTCGCTCAATCACCTGCTGCGCATCGCGGGCGAGCTATTCGGCGTCGAGCCGCAGCCCGACTACCAGCCGCCGCGCGCAGGCGACATCCACGACAGCGTCGCCGACATCTCCCAGGCGCGCGAGGCGCTCGGCTTCGCGCCCCAGATGCCCTTCCGCGCGGGGCTGGCCGACCTGCTGCGCGCCTCAACCACGGCGCCCGCCGCCGGGTGACATTCACCCCTGCCCAATCCCTGCTGTAACGTTTGCCTCAGTCGCCAGTCCATAGGCCAGATACCGGTATCAAGCAAACACACCATGTACCGATGGCTCTGATGGAGAAACGACTGATGCGTTCCACACCTGCTACCCGTCTCGCTCTGCGCCTTGGCGCGCCCGCGCTTGGCGCTCTTACCGCCCTCTCGCTGCTCGGCTTCACCGCGCAGGCTCATGCGGCGAATCGCTCGGCTGGCCATGTCTACGTCCTCGACAATCCCGCTGCGCAGAACAGCATTTCCGTCTACAACCGTTCCGCCGATGGCTCGCTGAGCTACGCCAGCACGACGCTGATCGGCGGCCTTGGCACGGGCGACCCGCTCGGCTCACAAGGCTCGCTGACGTTGGCGGGCGGACGCCTCTTTGCGGTGGATGGCGGCAACGACCAGATATCAGTGGTTGAGACGCACGATGGCGCGCTCAGCCTCGACGGCGTCTATAGCTCGCACGGCGCGCTGCCCGTCAGCGTCACCACGCGCGATGGCTTGCTCTACGTCGTCAACAGTGGCTCCGCCAACGAACCCGCCAATGTCGTTGGCTTCACGGTCGGTGAGCATGGCGCGCTGACGCCTATCGCGGGCGCAGATGTCGCGCTGAGCGCAGCCCTGCCGGGGCCTGCGCAGGTGGCCCTCAGTCCCGATGGCGAGACGCTGGCCGTCACCGAGAAGACGACCAACCTGGTTGACACGTTCCACGTCGCGGACGATGGCAGCCTCAGCGACCGGGTGAGTGTCGTCTCTACCGGCCAGACACCATTCGGCTTCTCGTTCAATCCGACGCAGCCGCATGAGCTGGTTGTCGCGGACGCCGCTGGAGGCGCGACCGGCGCGAGCGCAGTCTCCATCTACCACGTCGGCGAACACGGCGCAGTCGCTCAGAGCGACGCCATCGCCGATCATCAGACAGCCGCGTGCTGGCTGGTCATCACGGGCAATGGCAAATTCGCCTATGCCACCAATGCGGGCAGCGGCACGATCTCGGGTTACCGCCTCTGGAACGACGGCGGCGCCAGTCTGCTCA
>JAICSR010000314.1 GCA_025936795.1 Ktedonobacterales bacterium
GGGCTTGGCGCGCGTCCGGCCTTCATGACGGGCTGGATTGGCCTGATCGCGCTCGTACTTAGCGTGCCGTATGCGTTTGTGCTGATGAGCGCAAATCTTCAAACGCTGCTGCTGCGCTGGTTCGGCATCCAGGCGCCGTGGGCAGTCTTCTATGTCGGGGCAATCGGCGTCGTCTTCGCGCTCTGCTATATCGGCATTCGTGGATCATTGCGCGTTGACCTCACGCTGCTGATCTTCGAGCTTGGCATCTGCATCGCGCTGGCAGTCATCATCCTGACGCAGTTGGGCGGTCAGGGCAGCCTGAGCGTCGCGCCCTTCAATCCTGCGTCAGTTCCCCCTGGCGGCGACCTCGTTATCGGTGTGGTGCTTGGCATCCTCAATTTCATCGGGTTCGAGACGGCGGCGGCGCTCGGCGAGGAGACACGCTCACCGCGTCGCAACATCCCGCGCGCGGTCTACGGCTCGCTGGTGATTGTGGGCATCTTCTATGTGCTGATGACCTATGCGGCGACGGTGGGGTACGGCATCCCACACATGGCGACGGGCTACGGCAGCGAGACGGCGCCGTTCGACACGATTGCGCGCAAGTTTGGCGGCGCGCCACTGGTGGCGGCGATTGATGTCGCGGGCGTGCTCTCGTTTTTCGGCGCGACGCTGGCGATTGTGAATGGCGGCGCGCGCATCATCTTCACGCTCGCGCGCGATGGCTTGTTCCCAAAGCCCCTCGGCTGGGCGCACCCCACCAGAGGCACACCCGGCGGCGCTATCATGCTGCTGTGTGGCCTGGGCCTGGTCGCCGGCATCGCGCTCAACCTGGTGATGACGCCGCTCGTGGCCTTTGGCTTCCTCGCCACGCTCGACGCGATCTTTGTGCTGCTGATCTATCTGCTCGTCAGCATCGCCTGCGTCCGCTTCTTCTGGGTCAAGCGACGCGCGCAGTTCAGCGTCGTGCGCCACGCCATTATCCCGATCCTCTGCGCGCTCATCACTGGCGGCATCGCCGCACTGGCGATCATCCCAACTGGCTCTGCGCCGCTGAGTTATGTGCCCTACGTCGTCGGCGGCTGGCTCGTGTTGGGCCTGATCGTCGTGATTGTGATGGGCGGCAAGCTGAGCGCCGCCCCTGCGACGGTCGCGGAGGACGCCCCAGGCGCCGCCTCAGGCTCCTGAGTGGCTTTGCGGCGTGTCAGGAGGCGCGCTTGCGGGCGCCACACTACCCTCGGCGGCGTTCTCGGCGATGTTCTCTGTCGTGTCGGTTGGCGGAATGAAGTCAACCGGCGCGGTTGGGTAGGGCGGCAGCCGCCAGCCTGCTGGCCCGAGCGCTGTGGCTGGGATGGCGAGCCGCGTGGCCTTGGCGTCCAGGCTGTGGTGGATGAGGTCAACGCAGCCATCGAGGTCCAGCACGCTGGTGTTGAGGATGATGTCGTAGAGGTGCGGGTCATCTGGCAATGCGCGATAGGTGGCGGAGAGGTAGCGGCGCCGCTCCTGATCGCGCTGAATGATGCGCTGCTGGGCCGCCGCGCGGGTCAGATTCTCGCGCAGCGCGACGTAGGTGATACGGAGGTCGAGCGGCGCCACGATGCGCACATGCAGCGTGTCGCGGCGATCACGCAGGATGATCTGTGAGCCGCGCCCGACGATGACCGTCTGACCCGCCAGCACAGCGCCATTGACGACATCGCGCAGCGCGCGGGTGTAGGAGGCCTCGGTGGGTGGGAACGCGAGATTGCTGGGCAGCGCGACCATCGGCCCGACGCCTTGCATGGTAGTGAGGAACTGCATAACCCAGCTCTCGGCATGCTCATCATGCGCGGCGGCGTCTTCCTCCTCGACGCCCAGCCGCTGCGCGATCTGCTGGATGACCTCATGGTCAATCAAGCGCCAGCCGAGCCGTTCGGCGAGCCGCGCAGCGATCTCGCCACCGCCGCTGCCATACTCCCGTGAGATCGTGACTGCGCGCATCGCAGTGACGCCAGGTTCCGGTGTAGACATGGCACGCCTCCCGTTCTCCTAACTACGGCATCTCCTCGTGATTGTAGGCTGAATTCGGTATCCCAGGGCGAACGGCGATCAGTCTTCCTGCTAGCATACGATATTGCGAGCGACCTGTCAGCCCTGTCGTGGCCGCGTCTTCTGCGGCAGCATCCCCTCTTGCCGTGCGATGATGCCGAGCATCACCTCGTCGGCGCCACCACCGATCGAGAGCAGGCGCGCGTCGCGGTAGGCGCGGGCGATGGGCGTCTCCTCCATATAGCCCATGCCGCCATAGTATTGCAGGCAGCTATCCGTCACCTCGCGCGAGAGGCGGCCACCTTTGAGCTTGGCCATCGAGGCGAGCCGCGTGATGTCCTCGCCCGCGACAAAGCGCTCGGTCGCATCATAGCAGAGCGCCCGCAGCGCCTCGATCTCGGTGAGCAACTCAGCCAGCCGGAAGTGAATCGCCTGCTGCTCGATCAGCGCAGCCCCAAATGCGCGCCGCTGCTGGGTATAGGCAATGGTTTCGCGCACGACCTTCTCCATCGAGCTGTAGGAGAGGATGGCGCCGACCAGCCGCTCGCGCTGAAACTGGCGCATCTGCAAGATGAAGCCCATGCCCTCCTCACCGATGGTGTTCGCCTTCGGGACGCGCACGTTGTCGAAGATCAGCTCGGCGGTGTCGCTGGAGTGGTTGCCGAGCTTGCGCAGCGTGCGGCTGACGCTGAAGCCGGGACTTGTGGTTGGGACGATGATCAGCGACATGCCGTGCGCGCCTGGTTCGTCGCTCGTGCGCGCCAGCACACACGCCCAGTCGGCCTGCGCGCCGTTGGTGATGAAGAGCTTGCGCCCGGTGATGACCCAGTCGTCGCCATCGGGACGCGCTCGCGTGCGAATGCTGGCGACATCGGAGCCAGCGTCTGGCTCCGTCACGGCGATGCAGCCGACGTACTCGCCGCGCAGGCTCGGCTCTAGAAACTGCCGCTTCAACTCATGCGAGCCATGCTGCGCCAGCGCGGGAGTACACATGTCGGTGTGGACGGTGATTCCCATCGGCGCGCCCGCGCAATTGGTCTTGGCCAGCTCCTCGCAGAAGATGACGGTATACCAGAAGTCAAGCCCCTGGCCGCCATACTCTTCGGGATAGGTTAGCCCCAGGAAGCCGAGCGCGCCCATCTGCTTGAGCACAGCATGCCCAGGCCACGCGCCCGCCTCCTCCCACTCATCTACATGTGGATTGAGTTCCCGCTCGACGAATTTGCGGATGCTCTGGCGAAACATCTCATGCTCTGGCGAAAATCGCATCAGTGCGCTCCTCTGCTCGGCGCCCGGCTGGCCGACGACGTTGACGCCTGCATTATCGCTTATACCACTGGCGCCGCGCAGTGGTCGCCCCTCAGCCGCGCATGAGCGCTCGAACCACGACGCCGTACCCACACGACAACAGAACGCTGTATGATGCCTATGCGCCGCGCCAACGCTGCCAGCGTCTTGTCGGAGTATTGTGCGGTGGAGATGCGCTTCCTGGGCGCCGGGCAATAGACATGTGAGAGGCGGATGGCTCCTATGTCAACGTCTGATGATCGTGACACGACCGATCAATCCACAGCGCCAGATGATGCGCTGGCGACCTTTCGCAGCGCCGGACCGCTGGCGGGCGTTCGCGTGCTGGAGCTGGGGTCGTTCGTCGCCGGGCCTGCCACGACCCGCACGCTGGCGGACTTTGGCGCGGATGTGATCAAAATCGAACAGCCAGGCAGCGGCGACGAATTGCGCCAGTGGGGCGAGATGATCGAGATGCGCGAGGGGGACGTGTCGGCCTGGTGGCTCTCGCTGGCGCGCAACAAGCGGCTGGTCACGCTGAATTTGCGCCATCCCAAGGGGCAGGAACTGGCGCTGCGTCTGGTCAGCGTGTCGCAGATTGTGGTTGAAAACTTCCGCCCTGGCAGGCTCGACGCCTGGAACCTGACCTATGAGCGCATGCGCGCTATCAATCCGGCGGTTGTGCTGGTGCGCATCTCTGGCTATGGGCAGACCGGTCCATCGCGCACACGCGCGGGCTATGGCAACGTCAGCGAGTCCATCGGCGGGCTGCGCTACTTGACTGGCTTTCCCGACCGTCCGCCGGTCCGCATCGGCGTCAGCCTGGGCGATATGCTGGGTGCACAGCAGGCGGCGCTGGGCGCGCTGATGGCGCTGCGTGTGGCCGAGCAGACCGGCCAGGGGCAAGTTGTGGATGTCGCGATCACGGAATCGGTCTTTGCGATGACCGAGGGGATGGTGACGGAGTACGCGCACAAGGGCGTCGTGCGGGAGCGAGCGGGCAACAAGCTCCTGCGGGCCGCGCCGTCGAATGTTTATCGCACCGGGGATGAGAAGTGGATCGCGATTGGCGCCAATGGCGAGAACGTCTTCCGCCGTTTCGCCCAGGCGATGGACCAGCCGGAGTTGGCAAGCGACGAGCGATTCCGCGACAACCGTGCGCGCGTTGCTCATCTGGACGAACTCGACGCGATCGTCGCGGCGTGGACCGCCAGCCACACATTGGAAGAGGCACAGGCCGCGCTGGACGCGGCAGGCGTTCCGGCGGGGCCGGTCATGAGCATCGCCGACATCGTCAACGACGCGCAGTTCCAGGCGCGTGGGATGATTGCGCATGTTCCCGATGCGCGCTTCAGCGGCGGCGAGGTCGTCATGCCGGGTATTGTTCCCAGGCTGACGGAAACACCCGGCGCCGTGCATCACGCGGGTGGCGAGCCAGCGCAGCACACCACCGAGGTGTTGCAACGGTTGCTCGACCTGACTGCCAGCGAGCTAGCGGCGCTCTCTAACGAAGGCGTCATAGAGCAGCGAACGCCATGAGGCTCACCGACGCCAGCGCGTGGCGTACACCTGCCGCCAAATCTTTCTTATAGCCGACAACTACGGAC